>CALFRX010000001.1 GCA_937919295.1 uncultured Peptococcaceae bacterium
ATCATTCCCATCGACACCGACGGTACTTCAGTCCTTACGGCTTGGGCTGCCGGTAAATTCGGCGGTGAACACATTGCCGCCGCGATGAAAGCTTATGATGTGGATAGTAAGCTCAACCATAAAAACGTGATCATCCCCGGTTTTGTTGCTGTTATCGCCGCAAAACTGAAGGAAGAAAGCGGTTGGAACGTCATTGTCGGGCCGAAAGAAGCCTCCGGTATTTCCGGTTTCGCAAAAGCGAACTTTGCATAAGGAGCCGGATGAACCTAATTTGATGAAAAGGGTGATTTGACGTGGAAAAAATTCAAGTAATAATTATGCCCGAAGGAATTAATGTTGAAGTCGAAAAAGGTTCGACCTTGCTGGATGCCGCGAACGCGGCGGGGATTACAATGAAAACCTCCTGTGGCGGTCAGGGTACCTGCGGCAGATGTGCCATAAAGGTGCTGAACGGAAACGTACAGGGGGGGGACGGTAATCTTTCCAAGGCCCATAAAGCGGAAGGTTATCTTTTGGCCTGTACCGCCACGGTGGACCAAGGACCGGTGACGGTTGATTTTCCGGAAAGTTCTCGACTTTCCGAGCATCAGGTGCTGCTAGACGACAGTGTCGACGACATCATCAAGGAGAACAGGACAGACGATTTCGAAGACACCGAAGCGCCTTTTGTGAGAAAGGTACAGGTTACTTTAACGGAACCAAACTTAATGGAGAACGCCAGCGATTTTGCAAGACTTTCGACGGAATTACGCAGTATTTTGGAAACGGAACATATCACCATCTCTTATGATGCTTTAAAGACTCTACCGCTTAAAGTCAGAGAACAAAATTGGCAAGTAACTGTTACGTGCTTGATGCAGGAAGACGCGGCGGAAATTATCCGTGTGGAAGCCGGTCTTGTGGATACGCCCCCTTACGGTATCGCTATTGATATCGGTACAACCACCATCGCCGTTGCCTTGGTGGATTTGGCTACGGGGAAAAAGATCCACCAGAACGGAACCTTTAACCGTCAGGCCAGCATGGGTGACGATGTCATTTCCAGAATCGTCTATACGGAAGAAGAAAAAGATGGCTTGAAAGAGATTCAGGATGTTGTATTGGAAACGATCAACGGCCTCCTTGACGAAGTATATGACGAGGAAAACATCCGCCCTGAAGAAGTATCTGCAATGATGGTGGCGGCGAATACGACGATGGTTCATCTGTTCCTCGGCATTGAGCCGAAATTCATCAGAAGAGAACCGTATATTCCCGCTTCGGCGCAGTTTCCTGTGATCAAAGCAAAAGAACTTGGCATTCATATCCATGCTGACGGCGCAATTTACTGTTTCCCTGCGGTGGCCAGCTATGTCGGAGGCGATATCATTTCCGGCGCCCTGCTCACCGGTTTGGAAAAACAGGAAGAATTTTGGCTGTTCATCGATATCGGTACCAATGGCGAAATGGTTCTTGGCAACAGCGATTTGTTGATGTGCTGCGCTTGTTCCGCGGGCCCTGCCTTTGAGGGCGGCGGCATCACTTTCGGTATGCGAGCCATGGCGGGAGCCATTGAAAAAATCGTCATCGACGATGACTTCAAGGTTTCCTACGTAACGGTCAATAATGCCCCCGCTGTGGGCATTTGCGGTTCCGGCCTGATCGACTGCCTCTTTACCCTGAGAAAGGCGGGAATCATCAATCGCCAAGGTAAGATGCAGCAAGTAGACACGGACCGTATGCGTCAAGGCGAAGAAGGACCGGAGTTTGTTCTGGTGCACGCTGCGGAATCCGGTATCGGTAAAGATATCGTAGTTACGGAAGCAGACGTCGAAAATCTAATCCGCGCAAAAGCGGCGGTATTTGCCGGTATCCGCGTAATGCTGAACAAGATGGAGCTTCCTTTCGAAGCGATTTCTAAAATCTTGATCGGCGGCGGTTTCGGGAATTATCTCAATCTGAAAGATTCGATTCAGATCGGATTATTACCGGATCTACCTGCGGAGTATTATGATTTTATCGGCAATAGTTCTTTGAAAGGCGCTTACATGGCGCTGTTGAGTAGAAAAGTGTTTGAGCACAGCGTCGAATTAGGAAGAGGCATGACCTATTTGGAACTTTCCGATGGGAATGAATTTTATGACGAGTATGTCCAGGCGATGTTCCTGCCCCATACCGACATGAGCCTTTTCCCCTCGGTGGAAGATTGAGAAAGGACAAATTCTATGTCAAAACACATTGCACTCGTTGGTAAAGGCGGCGTCGGCAAAACAACGTTAACCACGATGATCTGCCGCTACCTTGCTGAAAACCACAAAGGCATAATTTTGGCGGTAGATGCGGATCCCAATGCCAACCTCAATGAGGCGCTGGGGATGGATTTCTCTTTCTGCATTTCCGACGTGATCGAAGATACCAAGCGCCGGCATGCGGTTCCTGATGGCATGTCCAAGGAGAGATACGTAGAATACAGATTGCAAAGCGCTTTGATTGAAGGCGAAGGCGATATCGATATGCTGATCATGGGCGGCCCTCAGGGCCCCGGTTGCTATTGCTACGCCAACGATTTATTGAGAGGGTATCTTGAACGTTTGGATGCCAATTACGACTACCTTGTGATTGACAGTGAAGCGGGGATGGAACACCTCAGCCGCCGTACGATTCAAGACGTTGATGTGATGTTCATCGTTTCCGACGCTTCTGTCCGGGGCATCAGAACAATTACCCGCATCAATGACCTGATCAAAAACTTGAAATCCAAAGTGAAATCTGTTTATGCGATCGTAACAAAAGCATCGGAAGAAACCATGTCCGAATTACAGGAAGAAATCGAAAAAACCGGCGTAGAACTGGCAGGATTTATTCCCTTTGACGAAGAAGTATTTAAATATGACGCCAAAGGTTTGCCCCTGATGGATCTACCCGCGGATTCTCCTGTCGTGAAACATTCCTTTGCGATATTCGATAAAATTCAATTATAAGTAAAGCCCAAATCTTGAAAGGAGAAAGAAAATGGCTGTACAGATATTAAAAGAAAAGTATGCCCAACCCATTCGCACCTTTAAACTCGGTGCGACTGCTGAAGAAGGCGGCACCCGCTGCTGTTCTTTGGCGATCGGCGGTGAAGGCACACTTCCTTTCCAACATTATGAAGGGGTAAACCCCAATAAACCCATCGTTGCGATGGAAGTCAATACCATGATTGACCTCGATTGGAACGAAAATTTAAAGAACGCGATCGGCGCTCAATATATCGGAAATCCCACGGAATGGGCAAAATACGTCAAAGAAGTCGGCGCGGACGCCATCTATCTGAAATTAGATTCCGCGGATCCCGATAAAGGGAACGACTCTCCTGAAAAATGCGCTCAGTTGACCAAAGATGTTTTGGCCGCTTGTGATCTTCCTGTCATCGTCGCCGGTTCCGGTAACTCCGAAGTGGACGAAGAAGTTTTGATGGCTGTCGCCGATGCGACCAAAGGTGAAAATTTGCTGATTGGTTTCGCGGAAACGGAACATTATAAATCCCTCGTCGCCGCTTGCTTGGGCAACGGTCATGGCATCATCGCCAGATCTCCCCTGGATATCAACATCTGCAAACAGTTGAACATCCTGATTTCCGAAATGAACATGCCTTTGGAAAGAATCGTCATCGATCCTCTCGTATCCTCCGTTGGTTACGGTATTGAATACGCTTATTCCATCATGGAACGCGGCCGTATCGGCGCTCTTACCGGTGACAAAACCTTATCCATGCCCATGATTGCCACCGTCGGTTTCGAATCCTGGAGACAGAAAGAAGCCTGGAGCAATACGGAAGATTTCCCGCAATGGGGCGAACAAGCTGACCGCGGTCCTGCTTGGGAAGCGGTTACTGCCGCTGCTTGCCTCCAAGGCGGTGTGGATATTCTCTGCATGAGACATCCTGTTGCGATCAAATCCATCAAACGCCAAATTGATGCTTTGATGGTAAAATAACTTCCACAGAAGATTTATAAAGTGATAGGAGGTACTGATAATGAAGATTATTGGTGAAAGAGTGAATGGGATGTTCTTGGATATCCGCGAAGGCATCCAGAAGAGAGATCCCCAAGCCTTGATTGATTGGGCTAAGAAGCAGGAAGAGCTGGGCTCTGATTGGATTGACCTCAATGCCGGTCCTGCCTGCGCCAACGAAGCCGAACGTGTGGAAGCCATGAAGTGGATGGTTGAAGTGGTTCAACCCGTTACCAAACTTCCCCTGGCCTTAGACTCCACCAACTATGATGCCATTGAAGCCGGTTTGGAATTGATCGATGATGCCCGTATTGCTGATACTTTAATCAACTCCGTTCCCTGCGAACAAGAAAAAATGGACAGAGTCTTCGCTATGGCCGCGAAATTTGGCTGCAAAGTCGTTTGCCTGACCATGGACGCCAAAGGCGTTCCTCAGGAAGCCGACAGCCGTGTCGCTCTCGCCATGGAATTGGTTGCCAATGCTGATATGGCCGGCGTTGCCAGTGACGATCTCTACATTGACCCCCTGATTCTGCCCTGCAACGTTGCGCAGTTCCATGCCCCCGAAGTATTAAAAGCTTTGGCGCAAATTAAAACCTTAGCGGATCCCGCTCCCAACACTGTGCTGGGACTTTCCAATGTTTCCCAGAAATCGCCAGACCGCTCTTTGATCAACAGAACGTATCTTGCCATGGGCGCCGCCTGCGGCCTTGATGCTGTGATCGCCGATCCTTGCGACGATGCTTTGATGGAAGTTGCCGCGACCACCGAAATTCTCCTGAACAAAAAAATCTATGCGGATTCCTACGTCAAAGTTTATCGCGAAAAGAATCTCTAAGATTAACTGAAAACAAAACGGGGTTTTATCATGAAGCCCCTAACAAAAGAAAAGCTGGTTTCTGAAATAAGAAACCAGCTTTTTCTTATATGTCTAAATTTACGTTGGAAAGCATGGTTAACGGTTGCGTTTTCAACGATTTTTCTGTATAATTTATATGTTATGATAAGAAGTGGAATTCACTGTTTACTTACTTGTTATTACAGTGGTGAAGTATTAGGCGAACTCGTAAAATAAAAACGCTGAACCCAACTACAAATTGGGTCCAGCGTCACGCTGGTGTAGGGCTTTACGAATTGAGTATCCCGTAACGGGGAGAACCAAGAAAATAAAAACGCTGAACCCAACTACAAATTGGGTCCCGCGTCACGCTGGTGTAGGGCTTTGCGAATTGAGTATCCCGTAACGGGGAGAACCAAGAAAATAAAAACGCTGAACCCAACTACAAATTGGGTCCAGCGTCACGCTGGCGCTGGTACGCCTGACAGGATTCGAACCTGCGACCACCGGAATCGGAATCCGTTACTCTATCCTGCTGAGCTACAGGCGCATGTACCACTTGTCTATTATAGCCTAAAAAAAGTGATTCGTCAATTTGATTCTTTGATATTGTGAGGTAAAAAGTATGGAAATCTACAATCCGAAAAGTGCGACAAGCTATTTGAATATCGCCGAAACCGTAAGGGTGGCCGTGGCCAAATTCGCCGCGGGCGATCTTGCTGAAATGATCGCCAACTGCGGTTTTACCAAAGCCGGAGACGGCTTTGACGTTCATTTCATCAACCGCGATCTTCACGTCAGCTATCCTGCCGGAGAGGTGACGGAAATGGAAAGCGGCAAAGCTGTGGACGATGTGGCGAAAATTCATGTTTTGCATCACGCGGCCTATTCCCGCGGCGGCGGACTTGCCGATAAGATAGTTTCTTATAAAGAACTGCCCAGCGGCGACATCTATATCAATCCCTTTACCCACCGCTGTATCGACGCGTTGGTGGGTATTTTCGCGAAAAATTTAGAAGCGTTGAAAAAAGCGGTTGGGGCAACAAAACACCGCAGGGAGAACCACGGTGATTTCAGTTGTACCATTCAAGTGTTGCCGATGGTGCCCCTCACTTTGATCCTTTATGAAGAAGACGAAGAATTTCCTGCGGCAGGGAACATTCTTTTTAACGGTAACGCCGCTTCTCATCTGCACACCGAGGACTACAGCCAGCTTTCCGCTTATCTCATATCGACTTTAAAGCGGCTGGCTTTCTAATAAGGAGAAGATCATGACATTGACATCGATGATCAAAGATATCACCCTGGCCGAAGCGGGTTTGGCCAAACTAAACTGGGCCAAAAGCCACATGCCGGTATTGAATTTATTGATCGAACGCTATCAAGACGAGCAGCCGTTTAACGGGATGCGCGTCAATATTTGCCTTCATATCGAGGCGAAAACAGGCTGTCTCGCTTTGGCCTTAAAGGAACTTGGCGCTACCGTGGCCTTGGCTGCCTGCAATCCGCTTTCGACCCAAGACGACGTCGCCGCGGCGCTAACCGCAAAAGGTCTTGCTGTTTTTGGCGTCCACGGAGCCGACCAGGCTCTCTACGACGCTTGTATTGCCGCTTCTTTGGAAAACAAACCGCAACTGATCATTGACGACGGCGGTGATCTCGTGCATCTTCTGCATCAGGATAAAAAAGAGCTGCTTGCCGAGATCATCGGCGGCTGCGAAGAGACTACCACAGGTTTAAACCGCCTGCGGGCCATGGCGGACAAAGGAGAACTGCGTTTTCCGATGATCGCTGTGAACGACGCGGACTGCAAGCATCTTTTCGATAACCGCTACGGTACGGGACAATCGGCCTGGACGGCCATTATGTCCACGACCAACCTGCTGGTGGCAGGTTCCACGGTGGTGATCGCCGGCTACGGCTGGTGCGGTAAAGGCCTGGCCATGCGGGCCAAAGCTCTGGGAAGTCGGGTGATTGTAACGGAAATCGATGAAGTCAAAGCGCTGGAAGCCTTGATGGACGGTTATGACGTGATGCCCATGGCGGAAGCGGCGCCTTTGGGGGACTGTTTCGTTACCGTCACTGGTAACTGTGACGTTTTATGCAAGGAGCATTTTGAATTATTGAAGGACGGCGCTATTTTGGCCAACGCCGGTCATTTTGATGTGGAAATCAATAAAGAGGATCTGCTGGCAATGAGCAAAAACGTCGTCACTGTCAGAGAAAATATTGAAGAATACCGCTTTAAAGACGGCAGAAGCGTCTATCTTTTGGGCGAGGGACGTCTTGTGAACCTGGCCTGTGGTATGGGGCATCCCGTGGAAATCATGGACATGTCTTTTGCCGTGCAAGTCGGTTCGCTGCTCTATTTGAAAGACTGCGGTAAAAACCTAAAACCTGCGGTTCATCCCGTACCACAAGAGGTGGATCGTCAAATTGCCGCCATGAAGCTAAAGGCTTTGGCCAAAACCATCGACGTTCTTACGAAAAAACAGGAAAAATACTGGCTGAACCGGTAAAGGGGAATCCAATGCGCACAATTACCTATGAGGAAATAAAAAATACCGTGGCGGAGCTATGTATCAAAAGCTGCAACCACTTGGGGGAAGATGTTTTTCAAAAATTAAAGTCCTCGGTCCATACGGAAAAATCTCCTGTCGGCGTTGATATATTGAAGCAGTTGGTCAAAAACGCCCTGATCGCCGCCGCCGATGAAATTCCCATCTGCCAGGACTGCGGTCTTGCCGTGGTTTTTGCCGAAGTGGGTCAGGACGTCCATATTGAAGGCAGCTTTACTGACGCGGTCAATGACGGCGTCATCCAAGGCTATGCCGACGGGTATCTGAGAAAATCCACCTGTACGGTGCTGGCCAGGGAGAATTATGGCAATAACGCCCCGGCCATTCTCCATACGAAACTTGTTCCCGGCGAAAATATCAAACTCACCGTTGCGCCGAAAGGCGGTGGTGCGGAGAACATGAGCGCCCTTAAAATGTTCCCGCCGGCAGCGGGGAGAACAGGGATTATTGATTTTGTTGTGGAAACAGTATGTCAGGCGGGACCGAACCCGTGTCCGCCCATTGTTTTGGGGATCGGCCTTGGCGGCAACTTTGAAATGGCGCCGCTCTTGGCCAAAGAAGCTCTGCTTCTTGAGATCGGGGAAAAGAACGATGATCCCACCTTTGCCGCTATGGAGGAGGAGATCTTAAACCGCTGCAATCGATTGGGCATCGGCCCCGGCGGGCTTGGCGGGAGCACTACCGTATTGGCGGTGCACATCAAAGATGCTCCCTGTCATATCGCGTCTTTACCCTGTGCCGTGAATATCAACTGCCATGCCGCAAGACACAGGACGAAGGTGATCTGATATGAGTGAAGTAATTTTAACGCCTCCTTTAAAGGATGCTGATTTAAAAAAACTGCGTATTGGCGATACCGTTTATATTACCGGCACCATCTACACGGCCAGAGACGCCGCTCATAAGCGGCTTTGCGATCTCCTGGCCGAAGGCGGAGAACTGCCTTTTGAACTAAAGGGACAGATTATTTATTATGCCGGCCCCGCCCCGGCAAAGCCCGGCGCCGTCATCGGCTCCATCGGCCCAACCTCCAGCTATCGGATGGACGCCTACGCGCCGATGCTGATGGCAAAGGCCGGCTTAAAAGGGATGATCGGCAAAGGCAAGCGAAACGAAGCGGTAAAAGCGGCCATCGCGAAACACTGCGCTGTTTATTTCGGCGCTACCGGTGGCGCCGCGGCGCTCCTCAGCAAACGGGTAAAGCAAGCGGAAGTGATTCTCTACCCGGAACTAGGGCCCGAAGCCGTCCGCCGCCTGCAAGTAGAGAATTTTCCGGTCACGGTGATCAACGACGTTTACGGCGGCGATCTTTACGAGGAAGCGCTCAAAGCGTATCAGGAAATATAAAGAATGAAAAAATACGAACCCATCATCGAATACGTTTGCCCCGGCGGCCTTGGGGCGCAAAAGGGGCTTAAAGCCGGAGAAAAGCTGCTCGAGATCAATGATACGGTATTAAGGGATATCATCGATTATCAGTACCTCTCAGCCAACGAGAAGCTGAAGCTTACCGTTGCCGGCAAAGATGGCGGCGAACGCACGCTTTCTATTGTAAAGGACGAGGACGAAGACCTTGGCATCGGCTTTCAGAGCGCTGTTTTCGATGGTATCCGGAAATGCCAAAATCGCTGTATTTTCTGTTTTGTTGACCAGATGATCAAAGGACAGCGGGAAACGCTTTATCTGAAAGACGACGATTACCGCCTGTCTTTTCTCTATGGCAACTATATTACCTTGACCAATCTCAATGAGGCGGATTTTGACCGCATTAAGTCTCAGAAACTGAGTCCGCTCTACATCTCCGTGCACTGTCTCGATGAGGCCATGCGGCGGACGATCTTAGGCAGAAAAGAAGCGCGGAATATTGTTGATTCCCTACGGGAACTTTCCGACGCCGGTATTGAGATGCACGGCCAGATCGTTTTGGCTCCCGGATATAACGACGGCAAATACCTGACGGAAACGGTGGAGGGCATTGCCGCCATCCCGGGATTTCGCTCCTTAGCACTGGTTCCCGTGGGTCTGACTAAATGTAAAAACCCTGCTTTGCGCTTATTTACCAAGGAGGAAGCCAAAGGGTTGATTGCCCTGACTGAAACGTATCAGAAACGCTTTTTCAAGGAAAAAGATACCCGTTTTCTTTTTGCCGCCGATGAAATTTATCTTTTGGCTGAAGAGACGGTACCGGCTGCAGCCGATTACGAAGATTATCCGCAGATTGAAAACGGCGTTGGCCTGATCCGTCAGTTTCAGGAAGACTATTTCCTGGTCAAGGAGGATCTAAGCGATTTTACCCAGGAAACGAAAATCTTTCTGATCACCGGTTTTCACGGTGCAAAGGCTCTTTCTCCGGTGATCGCCGATTTGAATGAGCAAAAAAATCTTCACGTCAAGGCCCTTGCTGTGGAAAACCGCTTTTTCGGTTCCACGGTGACGGTGACGGGACTTTTGACGGGTCATGATATTATCGCCGCATTGGCGCAGAATAAAGAGGAGGGCGCTTTTTACCTGCTGCCCGACGTTTTACTGAAACATCACACCGATCTGCTTTTGGACGGTGTCTCCGTGGCGGAAATCGCCGGGCAAAGTGGATGTGACGTCCGTGTTACGGAAACGAGCGGCATGGCGTTGGTGGACGCCGTCGCCGCAATCAGAGAGGAACGTATATGAAACCAATCCTTGCTCTTGTCGGTCGCCCCAACGTGGGGAAATCGACGTTGTTCAACAGAATCATCGGGGAACGAAAAGCCATTGTCGAAGATACCCCGGGTATTACCAGAGACCGCCTTTACGATGAAGCTTCCTGGAACGGGAAAGACTTTATTTTGATCGATACAGGCGGCATTGATTTTGAAAATATGGAA
>CALFRX010000002.1 GCA_937919295.1 uncultured Peptococcaceae bacterium
ACCTTTGTTTTTAACTCTGAGTCTGGTCCAATAAATGGGAGCGCCTCAATACCATATCATAACTAACATTTCTATTGACCAAGTTTTTCGGGATCAGGCCAAAATGGGGAAACGAGAGATAAATAAAAAGAAAGCAGCCGTATACGACTGCTTTCTTCGTGTGTTATTAGGTCAAAATAGATGCAGGTGAGATTGTGCTCATTTTGTTGCGTATAAGTTTTTCTTTAGTTTTTCAATCGTTGGTGTTTTTACACCACTTTTTAAGATTAACTTGTCAAATTCACTCTGCAGCAAAATCATTTCTGGTCTTGCTACGGCGCAGTGTTTTGCCATTGTTGTTTCAGCAAGCGTTGTTCTCATAAACAAGCAAAATATAACCGTTAACATTGGTGTTGGAAGATTGAGCCAACACAGCTTTTTAGGTGCAGGATTAATGCTGTTTTGACGAAGAACTTGAAAGCCTTCTTTAACTCCGCTTACCATGTCTTTCACATCTTTATAGGAATGTCCTAACTTGACATTATCACATTCGTAACCGTATAAAGCATTTGCAATGCTGGACACTAAAGCGACATGAGTTTTTTGCCATGCGTCCATATCGGGATAGAAAACAGACGGGATATTAGCATGGTTAAAGATATTTACCAGTGTTTTCACACGCTCTGTTTTTACGCCGCTATATTCACCAAATGTTGTTGTTTGAAAAATTCTTTGAAATCCTTTTCCAACAAAGTAATTAACCTCACCATTATTACGTTCGCCTCCGGCAGAGGGAAAGCCAATCATAAGGCGGTCTTTGCCAATAGCATTCACCCATTCATCGTATCCATCAGCTGTATTCACGACAAAAACAATGTTTTTTGAGCAATTTTCAGTTAGTACAGGAAGAATTTCACCGACTTGATTGCGCTGCATTACCACAATAATATAGTCGTATTCCATGTTTGGCAGCAATGTGTCGATTGCATGAACAGGGACACATTCTCTTTTTCTTATTTGGGGATTTACAAGAATGATGCCGTTCCTTTTTATTTCCTCAAGCCGCGTCCCTCTTGCAAGAACTGTAACATTGATTTTTGAAAGAGCAAGCTTTCCTGCAAAAATACTTCCAATAACTCCTGCTCCATATATGAGTATATTCAACTCTTTTTCCCCCAATTTAAAATATAAATAATCCTTACTTAAGTATATCGTACAAGATAAGAAAAAACCACATGCAGGTTCAAATCCTAACATGTGGTTTTTTCAATTGGTGCGGATGACAGGACTTGAACCTGCACTCTTTTGACGGAACTAGAACCTGAATCTAGCGTGTCTGCCAATTCCACCACATCCGCAAAATAACTGGTACCTAAATATAATAACACTCTTTGAGGCTGCTTGTCAACAGCGAAATTCATCGCCCAAGGCGTTTTATGAGATCGCTGCTGACCGCAGCCCCGTGTTTTTTATGATCCCCTCGAATATCTTTAAGATATTTATTTCCTGAAATATTTTCTAAAGGATGAAAAGGAACAGTGCGCCGATGATGAAAAGCAACATAATGCCAATAATCAGGAAGGAAAGTTTTCTGTCATTAAAAGCAAGGCTTTGGGCGCCGTCGGTGCCGCCGTATTTCTTTTTGGCAAAGGCGTAGGCCATAGGTCCGGAAATAATGCCGAGGCAACCGCCGATGAAATAAGAAAGACCATTGGTGAAAAGCGCGACCACACAGAGGATGATCGGCGTGGTACAGAGGGCGATCACCCCTTTTGTGCCCAAAGGGATCTTAAAAGGCCGCTTCAATTCAGGTTCTTTGATCCTCAAGACAATGGCCGCGATATAGATCAGGATATAGGCGAACATCAGCAAAAAGACGTCGATGACGACAAGGGTGGAAAAGCCGATTTCGCACAAAAGCAGATTGGTCACAGCCATGGCAATGACTGCCACATGAGGCGTGCCGTGTTTGCCGTGGAGTTTTTTTAGAAAAGCTGGCGCCAAATGATCGTCGGCCAATGAGAAAAACCCTCTGGAACCTGACGCCAAATACGTATTATACATCGAAAGATTGGCGATCACGGCGGTGGCCATAAAGACTACGGAAATCACTGGATAACCCAGCATACCGCCGATGCTCCCAAAGGAAATACCCTCCTCCACACCCCAGCTTTGCCAGTGGCCTACCGCAGCCAAACAGGCGACGGTGGATAGAATGTAGAGCAGCATGATCGCCGGCACCGATAATATCGTCGCTTTCGGGATCACCATGGGATTTTCCAGCTCTCCCGCCATGGTAGACATGGATTCGTAACCGGCATACATCCACATGCAGATGGCAATCCCCAAACCGAGGCTTTGCCCCAAGGTCTGACCTTCGGGAATAAAGGGCATAACGGGATTGTACTGGGCGTGACTGAAACCGATAAAAATCAGGGCGATAAAAGAGCCGATTACAATAATAGAAAAATACGATGCGATCCGGCCGACGTCTTTCAATCCCCTGACATTAACGATGGTAAAAGCGAGAATGAAAAACACTTTCAAAGCAAAAGACTGCCAGTTTTCCAGCGGAAAAACGGAATTGATGTAGCCCACGGCTAAAATGATATAGAGCGTGGAATCAACGTAAATAGAAATTGTCCGCCACCAACAGGCCTGAAATCCCCAAAATTCGCCCAATGCGCGCTGGATCCACTTATAATAGCCGCCCTCTTCGGGGATGGCTGAACCGAGTTCCGCGGCAACGAGTCCCTGGGGTATGCTCCAAAAAAACGGTAATACGATCAACAGTAAAATGGTAAGACCCGGGCCGGAGCTGGGGATCATATCCTCAATACCGTAAGAACCCGCGCAGACCATGCAGAAGATCATAAAAAACACCGTTAAGGTCGTAACCTTGTGTTTTTTCAAAACGGTTTTCTTCTCATTCATTTTTTTGTTGTCTGTAAATTTCCCCTTTGCGTTTTTGCGCAAAGCTTATTTACCACTCCTCCTTTTAAAATCACTCACTTTATAAGTGCCAAGCAATATTATATTTGTTTTTTGCCGCTTTGTAAATCATTTTTTATTTTCCAGAAAATAGGTGGCTTCCATATCCGCCGTAGAGAGGGCGAAGGCTAAAGGGAACAGGCGGAAACTATCCCCTACATTGCGGGGATCTTCAGAACCGGCAAAGCCCATGTGATAACGGATGGCAAAGGCTTCTTCGCGGCTTAAGCGCATAAAGCCGCCGATAATATAGACGGATTTTTCACCGTGGCCGTAGGGCATGGGATCGTCAAATTCGTAAGCGGGAACCTTTTGCCACTGGCCTTTTTCATCCTTCACGTTGCGAAAGCTCTTTTTATAACAATTCGTTTTGCAGACATCATGGAGCAAGCCGATGATGGCGACGGTTTCCTCAGAAGCGGTTAAACCGTAAAGTTCTTTGACCCGTTCCCGTTCCAAATAGGCCTTTAGGCATTGATAAACATTCACGCTATGTTCGGCGAGTCCCCCTTCATAAGAGAGATGAAACCGGGTAGAAGCCGGCGATTCAAAAAAGTCGCTGTGATTTTCCAAATAATCCAAAAGCGGCAGAGCCCCCTCCCGCTTGATGTTGCGGCGGTAAATTTCAATAAATTCTTCTTTTTTCGTCATGTTGCTATCCTTTTTGAATGATGATGATGGCGTTTCCCCGAGTTAGAAGGAGCTCCCCTTCTTTTGCCGTCAATTCGTTGCTGATGCTTCGCGTTTCGCCCCGATGAAAGATAAGGCCATTTAGCTGGTATTTCAAATTACGGCTCAACCCCGTTTCAACCACGTCGGAAAGAGGGATCAGGGACACGTAATCACCGATTTCGCCTTGGAAGGTAAGGGGAAAACCCTCCCATAAAAAACGGATCTCGGAAAACTCGTTTTTTATGATGATCTTTTCTCCCTTTTTATCATAAGCGGACAGGCAGAGAATGTTGCCAACCTGCATATCGGCGCGTCTTCCCCCC
>CALFRX010000003.1 GCA_937919295.1 uncultured Peptococcaceae bacterium
GGTGGCCCAGATCCGGCCGCCGTGGTCCTCAATGATCTTTTTCACAATAGACAAACCGATTCCGCTTCCTCCCTGAGAAGAATTCCTGGAAGAATCGGTGCGGTAAAAGCGGTCAAAGATCTGGGGTACGATTTCGGGGCTGATGCCGATACCGTCGTCAATCACCGACAGATTGACAAAGTCTCCTGCGTTCTCCACCGTTACGGTGATATGGCCGCCGGCGTTCGAATATTTGATGGCATTGTCCACCAAAATCCGGAGTGCCTGTTTGATCAGGGAACGGTCAGCATTAACCTGGCTATCGAAAAGCCGCGTGTCAAAACAGTGTGTGGTGTCAATCATTTCGGTTTCGTGGATAACCTCGGCGGCCAAAGCGCCAAGGTTGAAGCTTTCCAATTGCAGTTGCATCGTATTGTTATCGCCCCGGGCCAGGAAAAGCAGTTCTTCCACCAGATCCTTCATATTGGCGGCTTCGTCCTTGATGGCGGTAATCGATTCCTGGAGGGTCTTTTCATCGTTTTTGCCCCAGCGGTCTAAAAGGTTGGCGTAACCCTGAATCACCGAGATCGGCGTTCGTAGCTCATGGGAGGCGTCGGAAACGAAGCGTACTTGCGCCCGGTAAGATTGGTCGATACGGTCGAGCATATTGTTGATGGCAAAAGCTAAATTCTTTAGCTCTTCCTGGGTTTCGCCTACTTGGATACGGGTATCCAGTTTGGCGGCGTTGATCCCTTCTAACTTACCGGCAATGGCGGCCATCGTATTGGGATCAAATTGATTCCCTGCCCGGTTTAAACTATTAGCGGCGGCGGTTAGCTCGGCAATGGGATCCAATGTCTTTTTCACCAACCGGCGGTTTTTGCCTGCCTGAGAAAACAGGGAGAGTAGTTCAACGATAAGGATGATGACAAAGCAGATCCGAAAATAATGAAAGAATGTGCCGAGGGCAACAGCGATATCATAAGTCCGTTTGCCGCTGCTATAGTATACGTGGAAGGTCAATCCGTCAAGGCGGCCAAAAAAGGTCGCCTCGTCTTTGGGCAGCACGGTAACGCTGCGAAAACTGTGTTCCGTGATATCCGGCAGCAAATAGGAAAAGGGAGGGACAACCTTAAAACCGGCGCCGTCTTTTGGTGCGCGTGTGATCGTTATACCACTGATTTCCGGCAAAGCGACGGTTTCGCCGCGCTCCACTTGGGCTTCCGCTTTCGTAAGGGCCGTCGCCGCCTGCGCCCCGATATTTTCACTGTATAGTGTAAGGGATACGCAGACGAGAATGACGATTATGATATCGAGAGATAAAAAGATCGCCAACGAACGGGCAAATAAACGGGAAGTCAGTTTACGGACAATGGAATATCTGAATTTTGCGGCTTCCGGCGCCTTACTTTTTTTCTGTCGCATTTATTTCACCCGCTTCATCCCTGATGACATAACCGACGCCGCGTACGGTATGAATGAGTTTTAGGCCGTAAACATCGTCGATTTTTCCGCGTAGATAGCGGATATAGACGTCGACGGCATTGGTACCGCCGTCAAAGTCATAATCCCAAACATTTGCCAAAAGAACTTCTCTGGTGAGGACAAGACCTTTGTTTTTCAGCAAAAAATGAAGCAAATCAAATTCGCGTTTTGTTAAATCCACATCTTCGCCATCTACTGTGACGGTATGGCGGCTTAGATTTAGCTGTAAGCGGCCGGCATAGGTCATGGCGTTCTCCTGTTTCACCGCGGTTTTGCGCAGCGCCGTTCTGATGCGGGCCAGTAACTCTTCAATGGCAAAGGGTTTTGTCACGTAGTCGTCGGCGCCAAGATCGAGGCCGGAAACTTTGTCCGTGACGCTATCTCTGGCGGTCAGCATAATGACGGGTATGGAGGTTTTACGGCGGATTCGCCGCAAAACCTCCATACCGTTTAATTCAGGTAACATGATATCCAGTAAAATCAGGTCAAAGTGCTCCGTAAGCGCCAAATCACAGCCGGTTCTGCCGTTAAAGGCTTTCACTACGGTATAGCCCTCGTAACTGAGTTCCAGTTCTACGAAACGCGCCAGTTTTTCTTCATCTTCGATCAGTAAAATCTTTGCACTCATAAACTTTCCCCTGTTGCTTTGGATTTGACTTCTTATTGATCCCCACTGATGGATTTTTTGATATCGTTCACGGTGTTCGAAGCGCCATCCATCACTTTATTCACAGATTCGCGCCCCAGATCTTTCCCGCGGAAGTGGTAACGCAGACCGCAGAAAAGACTGATGATAAAGAGGGGTACAACGACCCAGAAGAGGAAGGCGGTTAAAACGATCACCACGGTAACGGGCATGGAAAAGACAATGCTGTCCCCTTTTTCCGCTTCCAAATAGTTGGTATTGCCTTTGTGCAGAATTTTTCCGCAGAAACGTCCAAAACGCTTCATCATATCGCCGAAGCTCTCTCCCTGGTATGTCTCTTTTTTTTCATTTTTCGCGGATTTTTCTTCTTCTGACTGTGAGGCGTTTTGACTGCTGTAAAAACCGTTACCCGGAGGCGGCGCCACGTGCCCTTGTTTTTCCAAATAAATGAGAGCGTTCAACAGATCGCCCTCGGCGGCTTCCAACGCGATTTTTGCCTCCTCAAAACTGACGTTCGCTTTTTCTCTCAGTCTTTCCACTTGTTCCAATGTAACCATATTCGGTTCCTCCTTGTTCTCTGTTTTGATGATATCCTTATGGTAACAGAGAATCCTTCAAGGATAATTGACAAAAAATTAAAAACAGATTAGAAATCAAAAATATTATGATATCTTAGATCCCGGTGATTCCTTTTCCATATCAAGGGCCTTTAAAAAACCGACTTATTTTTCCTGTGCTTCTTTGAGTACCATGGGTACCAGATATTTCGCGTTGAGTTCAAAGGCTTGCTCCGGCTGGATTTTTTTCATTTCAGCGTTGTAGAAAACCGATTTGTAATGGTCGATGATTCCTTCTGTGGTTTTGCCTTCTTTCGCATCATTAATGATAAGCTTGTAAAGAGATTCGTTGGAGCGAAGTGCGTTTTTCAAAAAGGACTTGCACTGATCGGCAATCATTACGCCGTAATGGGGCACAAGGATTTTTTCGATATCCATGGTTTGCGCTCTCTTAATGAAGCGCAGCGACATCTCATAGCCCACGAGGAAACAGGGGGCGACAAGGTCTTCCCCTGCGTAAACCCCCATGGTTTCACAGGAGATCAGCATTTTTTCTTCGGGGATGTAAAAAGCGATGGAGCATTTGGTGTGACCCGGCGCTTCGATGACCTCTAAAGTTACGCCGCCCATATCAATGACGTCCCCTTCGCCGACGACTTGATCGACGGATAACTCATTTAAGCGGTCTTCGTAGCTATTAACGCCGTAATCCTTCGCGACGCTTTCGTTCATTTCAGCCATGATGGCAAGGGCGGACGGTTTTGCGAATATTTTCTCGGCGTAGACCCCGGCGATGATTTTAACGCCTAAAAAATGGGCTTTACAGTAAGGGCTGCCGGAAGCGTGATCATAGTGGGAATGGGTCAGCAGAACATAATCGAGATTTCTCCCGTTCAGTTCTTTTTCTATGTTCTCGATCATTTGCCCAGCGCAAAAAGAGAAGCCGCTGTCGATCAAGGCGGCCTTTTCTTTTGTGATCAATAAATAGGCGTCGCTGCCCATGAAAGCCCCGACATTGACGATCTTAAGCTGATTATCCCGATAATTTCCCTGCGCTTCGATTTTTCTTATCTGCTTCATCTGCTTTACCGTATATCCCCTATTTTATTTTACATTATTTCTTATCATACCATGAAGCACGCTTCTCCGCAATAAAACAAATGCTTTTGCGATAGCCTATAACAACCCCCTTTTTACCA
>CALFRX010000004.1 GCA_937919295.1 uncultured Peptococcaceae bacterium
GATGGGGCCGGGGCGGTAAAGGGCCACCAAAGCGGTGATGTCGGCGATACTGTCGGGCTGAAGGTTGCGCATGACTCTCTGCATACCGCCGCTTTCCAGCTGAAATACGCCGTTGCCTTCCCCGCGGGTCAGCATATCATAGGTTCCCTGATCATCAAGGGGAATGGCGGTGATATCGAGATCAATCCCGCGGGAGGCTTTGATGTTGGCGACGGCATCCCGGATCACCGTCAAGTTTCTCAGACCCAGCAAATCCATTTTCAGGAGGCCCATATCTTCCACGGTTTCCTTAGCGAACTGGGTGGCGAGGCCGCCGTCGTCACCGGCCTGGACCGGCAAGTAATTATAAACTGCGGAAGGGGCAATGACGAGGCCCGCGGCATGGAGCCCGCTATGACGGGGCATACCCTCAATCTTGAGGGCGCAGGTGATGAGACGGTCGATTTGGGGATCGTCGTCGCACATGCGGCGCAGATCGGGGTTAACCAAAAGGGCCTTTTCAATGGTCATACCAAGATCTTCCGGTACCTGCTTCGCCACTTTGTCCACGTCGCCGTAGGACATGTTGAGGGCCCGGCCGACGTCTCTGACGGCAAGCCGCGCCTTCATGGTACCAAAGGTGATGATTTGCGCCACATGGTCGTGGCCGTAACGCTCTGCCAGGTATTGAAAAACTTCGCCCCGGCGTTCGATACAGAAGTCGGTATCGATATCAGGCATGGAAATACGGGATGGGTACAAAAACCGCTCAAAGAGCAGGTCATATTGGAGCGGTTCGATGTCCGTAATCCCTAAAGCATAAGCAACAATGCTGCCGGCGGCACTGCCCCGGCCGGGTCCCACCATAATGCCGTTCTCTTTGGCAAAACGGATCATATCCCAAACGATCAAGAAATAGCTGGGAAAATCCATCTTCAGAATCACGCTGAGTTCGTACTCAAAGCGCTCTCTGATTTCCGGCGTTATCTCCCCGTATCTTTTGGCAAGGCCTTTTTCGCAGAGATAGCGTAAATAAGACGGGATATTGTAGCCTTCCGGCACAGGAAATTCCGGCAGGAAATAGGGCGGCGCGAATTGAAAATCAACATCGCACTGATCGGCGATTTTCTGGGTATTGGCGATGGCGTCAGGATAAGCGGCAAAGAGGGTTTTCATCTCTTCGGTGGTCTTAAAATAGAACTGACCGCCTTCGTATTTCATGCGGTCTTCCTCGTCAACGGTCTTCCCCGTTTGGATGCAGAGGAGGATATCGTGGTATTCAGCGTCTTCGGGATCAACGTAATGGACGTCGTTGGTAGCCACCAAGGGAATATTCAATTCCCGGGCCAGGGACGCGATTTGGGGTAGCACCCGCTGATCCTCGGGGTAGCCGTGGTCTTGAATTTCAAGATAGTAATTGCCCTCGCCAAAAATATCAAGGTATTCCAAGGCGATGGCTTTGGCTTTTTCCTTGTCTTCCGCCAAAAAAGCTTGAGCAATCTCTCCGGCAAGGCAGGCGGAAAGCGCGATCACACCCTCATGGTATTTTTTCATCAATTCCCGGTCAATGCGGGGTTTATAGTACATACCTTCGGTGGAGGCGAAAGAGATCAGCTTGCAGAGATTTTGATAACCGGTGTCGTTTTTCGCCAAGAGAACAAGATGGTAGCGCTCTTTATCAAGGGTGGGGTCTTTGTCAAAACGGCTGCGGGAGGCCACATAGGCCTCACAGCCGATGATCGCCTTGATGCCCGCTTTTTTACATGCTTTATAAAAATCCACCGCACCATACATCACGCCGTGGTCCGTAATGGCGCAGGCGTTCATACCGCATTCCTTGGCCTTCGCCACCATGCGGGGAATCCGCGCGAATCCGTCCAACAAGCTGTATTCGCTGTGATTGTGCAAATGGATAAATTGACTCATTTTTCCCCCAAATCAGATAGAATAATAATAGTATCATACCACAATTTCCGTTTTTCAGCAACAGAATCACTCTTTTTTGGTTTCTGCATATGATACCGATAAGAGAGCTTTTCCTTCCCTTGGGCAAAAAGAGGTCGTAAGCGAAAAAGAAGAGGCTATTGACCGTCATTGGCCGCCTTTCCTCCGCTTTCGGTCTTTATCCATACCGTCCTTGAAAAAGGGGGTGTCCCAAAAGCCAAAATGGTTTAGCGGGGCATCCTCTTTTGCTGTCATCCCCTCTCTATCCCGCTTCATCCGGTGGAATTCTGCTATCACCAAAACAATGGCGATCACAGCGGAGAGGGCATCGGTGATGGGCGCGGAATACATGATACCGTCCATCCCCATGAATAGCGGCAAAATCACGAGGAGCGGTAAAAGGAAGATGACTTGCCGGGTTAGAGAGATAAAGATACCTTGGCGCGGCTTGCCGATGGCTGTAAAGAAGTTGGCAGTAATGGGCTGAATGCCGTCGATGAAAACACAGAAGAGGAAGATGCGGAAAAAGCGTTCCGCGAAAAGGAAGTATTCCTTATCCCCTTCCCCAAAGAGGGCAATAATCTGCCGGGGAAAGATCTGAAAGACAGCAAAGGAGATCACGGAAATTACCGTGGCGGCAATGACCATCTTAACATAGGCCTCCTTGACCCTAAGGTATTTCCCGGCGCCGTAGTTGAAGCTGACAATGGGTTGCAACCCCTGAGACATGCCAATGACGACGGCAAAGAAAAGCATATTGACTTTGGAGATGATACCGGCGCAGGCCAAGGGAATCTCACTGCCAAAAAGGGATTGAGCGCCGTAGTAGGTCAAGGAGTTGTTCAAAACCACCTGCACTACCATCATGGCCAGCTGATTGCAGAAAGGCGCCATACCCAAAGTAACGACGCGGAGACAATAGCCGGGAATGGGTTTCAGCGCTTTCCAGTTAAGCTTCACGGTTTTAAAGCGAGGCAGATAGAAAATCACCATAGAACCGGCGATGACCTGGGCGATGACGGTGGCGTAAGCGGCGCCCTCGATACCGGTTTTTAGCCCGAAGAGGAAGATCGGGTTTAAGATCGCGTTGATAACAGCACCGACAATGTTGCAGGCCATGGCATAACCGGGACTGCCATCAGCGCGGATCAGATGCCCCCCGGCCACGGAAAGAACCAGAAAGGGAAAGCCGATGGCGGAGACGCCGGTATAGGTCATGGCGTAGGGCAGTACCTCGTCGGTACCACCGAAGAGCACCATCAACGGTTTTAGAAAGATCAGGGTCAAAATAGATAAGACCACGCTGACGGCGACCATCAGGAAGACAGCATTACCGGCGTAAAGCCGGGCTTATTCCTGTTCACCGCCGCCCGTGGAGAGGTTGAAATTGGCGGCGCCACCAATCCCAAAGAGCAGGGAAATGGCGGTGCAGATGATGGCCAAGGGGAAGGCCACGTTGGTGGCGGCGTTCCCCAGCATACCGATGCTCTGGCCGATAAAAAGCTGGTCAACAATATTATAGGCAGCGGAAACCACCATCCCGATGATACAGGGAATGGTATATTCCAGCAGCAGTTTATTGATGGAGGAAGTTCCCAAAGGGTTCCCTTTTTGTTGTACTTTTTCTGTCATTTTTTCGTCCTATTTGCGGTTAAAGTAAAGAAAAGCCAGCTTGTCAAAAAAGTGGCGACGCCACTTTACCGCCAAGCTGGTGCGGTTGCGGCACTGCCGCCACCTTTGATTAAAGTACCCGGACGGGGAGACGGTGCTCCCCTTCCCGCCCTTCCCCTAAGAAAGTTTGGCTTTATCGACAGCCTATCATCCTGTAGAGAAAATCCGCTGACGCGCATTTTCTCTACAGTCTGAAGCATCTTCACGATGCTTGTTTCATTGTTTATTAAAATCAGCTTTCCCTGTGTTTTCTGAAAATAATCAATCTGCTGGCAAGGAAATTAAGGATGATGACAATGACGTTGGAAATCACCTTCATGCCCAAGGCATTGAGGGCAAGCAGATCCACAAAAACATACATCATGGCCAGGTCCAATAGGCCCGTGGCGATTCTGCAGCCGTAAAAAGTCACCAATTCATAGACGAGGATCCTCTTTTCCATGGACTTGCTGCCGAAGACCCAGCTCTTGTTGGTCACAAAAACAAACAGCACCGTCAAGACCCAGGCGATGATATTGCTGATCACATTGGTAAAGCCAAAAAAGCGGTAGCATAAGGCGTAGACCCCAATATTCACCAGGGTCGACAGT
>CALFRX010000005.1 GCA_937919295.1 uncultured Peptococcaceae bacterium
ATCATCTTTGCGGTGTTGCTCTTTATCGTCGCCTATATGGGACTGGGCACTTCTACCACAGAACCCATCATCGGCGAGGTCTATGAAGATTATCCGGCTTATATGGCCGGTTTGGAACCGGGGGATGTTGTGACCGCCATCAACGGGGAAGCCATTGATTCCTGGGTCGATATGACGGCGATCATTCAGAACCAGGTCGGCACGGCGCTGGCCTTTACCGTTGACCGCGGCGGCGAAATGGTCCAGCTGAGCATTACCCCGGAAGTTGGGGACAGCGGCAGCGGTATCATCGGTATTGTCGCCGCCAGGGAAAGCGTTAGCGTTTTCGAAGCTGTGAAAACCGGCTTTCTACAGACTTACGAATTGACGAAACTGGTGCTGGTCAGCCTTTGGCAGATGATCACCGGCGCCATTGGCTTGGATCTGGCGGGGCCGGTGGGTGTCGGTCAGATGGTGGGCCAGGCGGCTTCTTACGGTTTCTATAGTTTTCTGATCTTTATCGCCGCGATCAGCGTAAACTTGGGTATCGTCAATCTGCTGCCCCTACCGGCTTTAGACGGCAGCCGTCTCGTATTCCTGGCCGTCGAGGGAGTCCGGCGGAAACCCCTCGGCGCCAATGTGGAGGGGATGATCCATTTTGTCGGTTTCATTCTCCTGATCGGCCTGCTGATCATCGTCACCTATTTTGATATTTCCAGGATTATGGGTTAAAACCATGAAGACGAGAAAAAAGACAAGACAGATAAAGATCGGCGACGTTTTGATCGGCGGCAATGCTCCCATTGTCATTCAGAGCATGAATAATACGAAGACCGCCGATGTGGAAGCAACCCTCGCCCAGTTAAGAGCCTTGAAAACCGCCGGTTGCCAAATCGGGCGCCTTGCCGTCCCCGATCAGGAAAGCGCCGAGGCCCTGAAAAAGATCATACCGGAAAGCCCTCTGCCTTTGGTAGCGGATATCCACTTTGATCATCGTCTGGCGCTAACGAGCATCAAAAACGGCATTCAAGCCTTACGAATCAATCCCGGCAATATCGGCAGTGAGGAAAAGGTCAAAGCCGTGATCGACGCGGCGAAGGAAAAGAACATTCCCATCCGCATCGGCATCAACGGCGGCTCTTTGGAAAAGGACTTGCTGCTGAAATACGGCAATACCGCCGAGGCCATTGTGGAGAGCGCTTTAAGGGAAGCGGCTGTTTTTGAAAAATACCGTTTTGAATCCGTGAAAATTTCCGTAAAATCTTCTTCTGTGCCGAAAACCGTAGCCGCTTATAAGCTGTTGTCCGCGAAGGTGGACTATCCTCTTCACCTCGGCGTTACCGAAGCGGGTACGCTGCTTAAGGGCAGTATCAAATCAGCCCTTGGCATCGGTATTTTGCTTTATGAGGGCATCGGCGATACCATACGGGTGTCCCTTACCGGAGACCCGGTGCAAGAAGTTGTCATTGCCAAGGAGATTTTGAAAGATCTGGGTCTCAGGGAAGAAGGCATCGAATTGATTTCCTGCCCCACCTGCGGCCGCACCAAAGTCGATCTGGAAACCATGGTGACCGCCGTGGAAGATCGGCTAAAGGACTTTACCCCAAGCCGCCCCCTGACCGTGGCGGTGATGGGCTGTGAGGTCAACGGCCCCGGCGAGGCCAGGGAAGCCGATTACGGCATCGCTTGCGGCAAAGGACAAGGCCTTCTGTTCAAAGAGGGCGAAGTGATCGGTAAATACAGGGAAGATACCATTGTTGACATATTAGTGCGTGAAATCAGGAGGAACGAATCATGAGATACAGTAAGCTCTTTGCCCCGACGTTGAGAGAGGTACCCGCGGAAGCGGAGATTTCCAGTCATCAGCTAATGCTGCGGGCGGGAATGATGCGCAAAGTCGCTTCCGGCGTCTATACTTATTTGCCTTTGGGCTGGCGAACCATTGATAAAATCAGCGATATCATCCGGGAAGAAATGAACAACGCCGGCGGTCAGGAACTGATGTTTCCCATTATCCAGCCGGCGGAACTTTGGCAGAAGAGCGGCCGCTGGGAAGTGTATGGCGCTGAGCTGTGGCGGGTCAAAGACCGCCACGACAGAGATTTCTGCCTTGGCCCCACCCATGAGGAAATCGCCACCAGCCTCATTTTAAACGATGTTAATTCCTATAAGCAGCTGCCTTTAATGATCTATCAGATACAGAATAAATACAGGGACGAACGCCGTCCCCGTTTCGGCCTGATGCGGGGCAGGGAATTCATTATGAAGGACTGCTACAGTTTTGACCGGGACGACGCTGCCCTTGATGTTTCCTATCATCTGATGTACGACGCTTACGTCAATATTTTCAACCGCTGCGGTCTCGATTTTCGTCCCGTCAAGGCGGATAACGGCGCCATCGGCGGCAGTTCTTCCCATGAATTCATGGTGTTGGCCGAAAGCGGGGAAGCGGAAATTCTCTATTGCGATACCTGTGATTACGCCGCCAATGTGGAAATTGCCGACTGTGGCAAAGCGGAAATCGTAAAGGAAGCGCAGCTGCCTTTAGAAAAAGTGCTGACTCCGGAATGCCGCACCATCATAGACGTGGCGGAATTCCTTCATATGGATACCATGAAGACCATGAAGGCACTCTTTTATATGGCGGACGAAAAACCGGTGCTGATTTTTGTGCGGGGTGACCGCATGATGAATGAGATTAAAGTGCAAAATTACCTCGGCGCGACCCTTTTCTACATGGGGACGGAGGAAGATCTGCATAATGCCGGTCTGACCCAGGGCTTCATCGGCCCCTGCGGCCAAAACGTACGCGTACTCCTTGACCGGGAAGTGGCTGAAAGCGCCAATCTCTGCTGCGGCGCCAATGAAGAAGGCTACCATCTGAAAAACGCCAATTTCGGCCGTGATTTCCAAGGGGAAGTCGGTCATTTCCGCCTGGTGGAAGCAGGGGAACGCTGCCCGGACTGCGGTGGTAGTTTGCAGAGCGCCCGCGGCATTGAAGTGGGACAAGTGTTTAAACTTGGCACCAAATACAGCATCTCTATGGAAGCTTCCTATCTCGATGAAAACGGCAAAGCCAATCCTTTTGTGATGGGCTGCTACGGGATTGGCGTAGGTCGTACCATGGCGGCGGCCATCGAACAGAATCACGATGAAAACGGCATCGTCTGGCCCAAAGCCATCGCGCCTTTTCAAGTCGTCGTTGTCCCGGTTAGCGAAAAGAGCGAAAGGCAAATGAAAGCAGCCAACGATCTTTATGCGGGCTTACGGGAAAAAGACGTGGAAGTGCTTCTTGACGACAGGGCGGAACGGGCCGGCGTGAAATTCAAAGACGCTGATCTGATCGGCATTCCTTTGCGCATCACCATCGGTGATAAAAGCCTTGACCAGGGTTTATTGGAATACAAAGAACGAAAATCGGGAGCAAGCGGCAGCCTTGATGCGGCGGACGCCGTTTCCGAGGTGTTGCGTCTCCTTGAGGGGATTGAATAAAGGAGGTAGCTCATGACCAGAAGAAATTTATCCCTGCTTTTTCTCGGCGCTATTTTGATTTTTCTCGGTATTCTTTGGGGTGGCAATTCTTTCGAGATTTGGGATGTGGATATCTTTTTCCACGGTTGGTGGACGCTGTTTCTGATCATCCCGCCGATTTTCGGTATGATTCAGCACGGCGTTAAGAGCTTTGATCTGGTTGTTCTCTTCATCGGCCTGATCTTTCTCTTCTCATCTCTCGGTTTTTTCAGCTGGACCATGGTGAGTAAGCTTTTTTTACCGGCGCTGTTGATCGTCATCGGACTTTTGGTGATTTTCAGCATCTTTCGCAGGAAAGCAGTACCCGGCATTGATCGGGAGGCCATGGCGCATCTTTCCGCTGTCTTTTCCGGCATCAAGCATGATTTTATCAACGAAACCTACGCAGGCGGCCGGGTGGAGGCGGTTTTTGGCAGCGTTGACCTCGATCTCCGCGGCGCCATGATTGAGCAGGACATCTATATGGAAGTAAATGCTGTTTTCGGCGGGGTTAAAATATTCTTTCCGCCCAACGTCAAGGTGGTTGCGGAAAAAAGCGCGTTCTTCGGCGGCGTCAGCGATAAGACGGTGACCAACAACGCCATAAATACGCCTCAGGTTCATGTGAAGTGCAGCGCGGTTTTTGGCGGCGTCGATTTATTCTGAAGTTTGAGCAGTGTTTTATGTGCAAAGAAAATGGTGTTCCCTTCGCCTTGAGGCCTATGGCTGATATGGCAATGAGTGGAAAAGTTTATAACGAAACAAAAACGGCGCACGCGCCGTTTTCAGCTTGTCAAAAAAGTGGCAGATCGGAAGAGCGTCGTGTAGGGAA
>CALFRX010000006.1 GCA_937919295.1 uncultured Peptococcaceae bacterium
CCGGTTCGTACCCTGTTTCCGCAAAAGGGCTGAACAGCAGCACCCAGGGAAGTCGCGACTCCGAAAACAGTGGCAAATACCGCCAACACATTGATGATACTGCCAATGCTACCGGCTGCCCGCTTCCCACCGATCAACGGCTCCACACAGGAACTTAAAAGCGCGGGACGGCCTTTACGAAACTGAAAATAGGCCAACGGCAAACCGATGATACCGTAACAGGCCCAAGGATGGATGCCCCAGTGCGTAAAGGTATAGCGCATGGCAAGGGAAGCCGATTCCGCGGTAGAACCCTCACCGTAAGGTGGGGAAAGATAATGGCTCATAGGTTCCGCCACACTCCAAAAGACCAAGCCGATACCCATACCGGCGGCGAAGAGCATTGCAAACCAGCTGCCCCTGGTATAGTCCGGTTGATCGCCATCCTTGCCCAAGGTAATTTTGCCAAACTTAGAAAGCGCCAAATAAATCAAGAATACAATGAAGAATGAAACAACGAGCAGATACAACCAACCGAAATCCGTACAGAATACGGATAATACCTGAGAAAAGACGGCTTCGGCCTGATCCGGCGCGGCTACCGTCCAGATTAAAAACAACAGGCAAAACAGCCCCCCGGCAATGAAGACCTTTTTGTCGATGGCTTCGGCAAAGTTTTTCAACATCCTTTCACCCCGTTTCCGACAACTTTGCGGTGCGGCATGATCCGCCGCACCACAACAGTCTTATTCTGATAGAAATTCTTTACATCAATTCTTCTGTTCTTTTTTCGACAAACGCCGATAATTCTTTTTCTAATGCTTCATCGATGGCAGGGGCTTCGTAATCTTTCAGGATCTGCTGCCATTTGTCACAGGCGACTTCGGCGACGGTGCGGCTGCCTCCCGCGACCCAATCCTGCCAGTTGCCGCGGTCGCTGACATAGACGTCGCGAAGCTCGTTACGGCAATGGGCAAAGGTAGAAGGCTGGTAGAGGAAGTGACCGCCGGGGCCAACTTGTTTGATATCATCCATCAGGAACATTTCTTCGGAGAAGTTATAACCTTTGATGAATTTCCGCACGAGACCGGCGATTTCATCATCAATGATGAACTTTTCATAGGAGAACGAAGTGTAGTACTGCATGATACCGGCAGCGTGAAGCACATACGTAATCCCAGAAGAGGCTGCCGTGAAAAGGGTCAGCATGGATTCGTAACCGGCCTGGGCATCAACGATCTTCGCATCGTTCAAACCGCCGCCGCCACGACTGGGTACGCCGTAGTAGCGCGCCATCTGGGCTGTTGCCGCGGTGTAGAGGGCAGTTTCGGCGGAGCCGATGGAGAGGGACATGCCGCGCATATCCACAGGCCCGGAGGTGGAACCCATGATACAGGGAGTGCCGGGGTTGATCAGTTGAGCCAGGCAGATACCGGCAAGGATTTCCGCGTTCTGCAACGCCAAGGTTGCCGCCATCCCCACGGGACCGGTGGAACCGCTCATAACCAAGGAAGAGACCAACAGTGCCTGGCCGGCTTCGGCATAGGTCATCAAAGCGCCGAGCATTCTGTTGTCATATTTCAGGGGTGTGATCGAGTTGATCAGGGTGATCAAAACGGGGTTCTTTTTCAAAACATCGCGGCCGCCGAAGATGAATTCGCACATTTTTATGGAGTCGGCCGCTCCGGTTACACCGTAGGCGCTGCCCATGAAGGCTTTATCGGAATACTTGATGTGGCTCATGAGCATTCTCATGTGGCGGATTTCTTCGGGTACTTCAATGGGCTCACAGACGTTACCGCCGGTATGGTTGATGTTTTCGCTGACATGGGTGAGTTTCACGATATTATCGTAGTCTTCCATGTTGGAATAACGTCTGTTTCCTTTGAGGTCATAGATATACGGAGGGCCATAGGAGGGCGTTAAGTTCAATTCCGTATGGTTGCAGGTTACGGTCTTTTGAGGGTTTCTGGCGTGGAGCTTAAATTCCGCAGGAGCTTTTTTAACGAGATTTTCGACATCCTCCCGTTTGAAATAAACTCTGTGACCATCCGTCTTAAATCCTGCCTCATTGAAAACCTTAATGGCGGGATCATAGGTGAACTCTACACCGACCTCTGCCAAGATCTTCATGGTATGGTCATTAACTTTTTGTACCTCTTCTTTTGTCAGAACATCAAATTTGGGAATCATCTCAAATCTCCTTTCAGGTAAATGATAATTATTTCACTTCGGAAATCTTTTCTTCTATTTTTAATTTTTTTGCTTTTGCTGCCGGTTCCGGTTCAAATTCCAGGCGCAGCGCTTTCATGATGGCGATACACATGAAGATCATCACGAACATATAGGGGAAAGCCGCGACGATGGAAACAGTTTGCAGAATACTCAAAATGGCGGTGCCGCCGACAATGATACAGACGATGGTCACGGCGCCCTGAGCAATGCCCCAGCCTGCCCGCAGCTTTTTACTGGGGTCCATATCGCCGTTGGAGGTTAGCATCGCCAAAACGTATGTCGCCGAATTGGCCGAGCCGAGGAAGCAAAAGGCGATCAAAGCGATGGCCAGCGGCGCGGTGAGAGCGTAAACAGGCAGCTGCTGCAAGAGCGCGAAAAGTCCGGTGGTGTAGTCGTTACCCACCGCGGCCTGGATGAGACCGCCGGTGATTTCGTTGAGATTGAAAGCAGCACCACCGTAGATGGCCAACCAGATGAAGCCGAAACCGGCGGGAAGCAACATCACCGCAAGGATATACTCACGGATTGAGCGACCTTTGGAAACCCGGGCCACAAACTGGCCGCAGAAAGGCGCCCAAGCAATCCACCAGGCCCAATAGAACACGGTCCAACCGGAAACAAAGGATTTGTTTTCCAACCAAAGACTCTTGGTGATGATACCGCCGAGGTAACCGCCGAAGGTATTGGTGAACAGGTCACAGATGAAGACCGCGCCGCCAAAGAGGAAGATGAAAACCATAAAGGCAATGGAAAGCCAAATCTTGATATCGGCCACCAACTGAATTCCTTTTTGCAGACCGGTCATGGTGGCAATGGTGAAGACCACGGTGATGATGGCAATGATGATACAGGTCAAAGCAGTGGTGGACTCAATACCGTAAACATAGCCGAGACCGCCGACAATCTGAGAGGCGCCCAGGCCAAGGCTGGTAGCGACACCGAAAATGGTGGCGAAAACAGCGAGAATGTCAACAGCTTTGCCCAGAGGGCCGTGGACTTTGTCACCGATCAGCGGTTCCAAAGCGGAGCTGACCAGAAACGGCTTATCTTTGCGGAAAGCAAAGTAGCCAAGACCAAGACCGGCAACGGCGTAGATGACCCAGGGATGAAAACCCCAATGGAAGAACATCGTCTTCATGGATTCGTACATGGCGGCGGTGGTTTCCGGGGTAGCGCTGGGAGGACTCATGTAGTCCATGATTGGTTCCGCCACACTCCAGAAGACGAGGCCGATGCCCATGCCACCGCCAAAGAGCATCGTAAACCATTGAAAATTGGTAAATTCCGGTTTATCGTCGTCCTTCCCCAATTTGACTTTGCCGTAGCGGCTAAAAGCGACATACAGCGCAAACAGTAACAGGCCAAAAACGGTAAACAGATAAAACCAACCGAAATCCTGGGTTAAGACACTAAAAAGCCAATCCGCGCCGAACTTTAACTGTTCCGGAAAAATTGCGCCAAAGAGGACAAAGGCGGCGACGATGACCGCAGAAATAACCAATACTTCTTTGCCCTTTTTCCCCTTCACTCGATTTTCCATTGAATGAACCTCCTTCAAATTGTTTATCTTTTATATATGCAATAACTGTGCCAGAAATAAAAAAAAACGGGATGGTGTCGTTCCATCCCGTTTTTGAGCAGGTTGTAAGATATTTTGTTTTGCGTAAAAAAATCGAAGTGCGATTTTTTGCCCCGGAATAAATTCATGCAAATTGATTCAAAAAGAAAAAAATTAAAAAAATGTTATGCAAAATGCAGAACGCATGGGGCGGGTTGCCATAAAAGGCGCTGTTCTCAATGAATGTCGTGTTTTTTCATGCGATAAACCAAGGTTTGCCGGGAGATGTCCAGCTCTCTCGCGGCGCGGCTGACGTTGCCACCGCTTTCCCTAAGGGCCGCGATGATGGCGCCCCGCTCTTCCCGGCGAATGGATTCGAGGACACTCCCCTGCTCTTCCCCGACAACAACAGCCGCTGCCGCGGGCTTCCAGTCCTCTTGGGGTTCCGGCGTTTTATCGAGATTCTGAAATTCCTGATAAAAACCGGCTTCCCCGCTTTTCTCTTCCTCCAGTAGATAAAAGGGCAGGTGGTGCCTTTTGATCGAGGTTTCTCTGGCGCTTACCAGATTCATCGCACACTCAACGGCGTGTTTCAGCTGGCGCACATTGCCGGGCCACTCGTAATGCAGGAAAAAAGCCGTAATCTCATCCTCCAGGCAAAGTACGTTCTTTTTATAGATTTCGTTGTACATGGCGATAAAGTGATGAACCAACAGAAAAATATCGCTTTTCCGCTCTTTTAACGGGGGAATCAGAATATTCACAACCGCCAGGCGATAAAAGAGATCTTCCCTGATCTCTTTGTTGTTGATGACGTCCTGGGGATAAGCGTTACAGCTGCTGATGATCCGGGTATCAATGGGGATCTGCTCACTGCCGCCCAGGGGCTGCACATATTTTTCTTCCAAAACCCTAAGCAGTTTGGCTTGGGCGGACAGAGGCATTGAATTGACTTCATCCAAAAAAAGCGTACCGCCATTGGCTTCCTCAAAAAGACCCTTACGGTCAATGGCGCCGGTATAAGCGCCTTTCACCGTCCCGAAAAGAATTCCCTCAATAAGGGTTTCAGGAATGGCGGCGCAGTTGATGGCCAAAAACGGCTGGTTTTCCCTTTTGCTGGAGGAATGGATACTCTGGGCGAAGAGCTCTTTGCCGGTGCCGGTAAGCCCCGTCAACATGATGGAAGAATCCCCTTTCGCCGCGTTATACGCCATCATCTTGCATTCTTTTAAACTCTTATGTTCGCCGATGATATCCTCAAAGGTATAAATATTTGACTTGCCGCTCTTCCCGACGGCGCCTTCGTTTTTATGACGGAAAAGTTGTTTTTGCAGCTCAATATTACGGTCAATGGTTTTTTTAAACTGGGTGACATTCTGCTGAATCGAAAAAGAGCCCCAATAACCGTTGTCCAGTTGGATGGGAAAGGTGTTACAAATCTGATAAACCTCTTGGTTGTTGATATAATAGCGGAAAAAATGGTTGCGCAGCGGCTCGTGGGAGCAGATAACCCGCAACAAAGGGCTTTCCGAGGCTTTGAGATGATACATTTCCATAACGGTTTTGCCCCTGATCTCCGCAAAGGAGTAGCCGTCCAGCTTTTCGGCGGCTTTATTCATAAACAAAATAGCGCCCTGATTATCCACAAAATAAACGGCGTCGCCCATATTATCGAAAATCTCCCGTAGCGGCAGATTTTTATCAAAAAAATCCCGATCCATGCTTTTCTCCCCGCGGTTTTTTTCATCATACCATGATTCCCAAGGATAAGCAAGAAGGTAAAAAATTGAAGCCGCAACCTGGCATAGCGGCTTCAACTTTATAGGGAGCATATCACATTCCCGGCTGCGGGAGTAAAACTTGGTAGCATAAGAAAGTCCTGTCGGCAACCGGCCAAAGACAATCGAGAGGAGATATCCTTAGACCGTTTCCCTCCTTAATCAGCTTTTCTTTTTTTCAGGGTCTTCCTGGATAAGCCCCTTTATACGTTAAAATTATGCGGTTTATTCGCTTTTTGACGTGGTATCTTTACTTTCCGTTTTGCTACCATCACCGGAAGTATCGCTTTTAGCTTCCTTACCGGCGTTATCACCGTAATAGTAAACGACGTCGCTTTCTTCATGGAAATCGGAAATATATTCTTCGTAAGCGTCGGCTTTCAAGGTTGCCAAATTATTTTTGGCGATGGAGGCGATCAGATCCTCATATTCATTATCCTTGTCCTGCAGACCGTCACAGAGAATGATGAAATAACCAAAACTGCTGCTCTTCACCGGCTTTTCCGTATAGGCCCCGACTTTCGTCAAGGCGAAAGCGGCTTCGGTAAACTCTTCCACATAAGAGCTTTCCGGTTTTGTAAAGGGCTCACTGATGGAACCGCCTTCAGAAGCCGTAGAGCTGTCGTCGGAATGCTCTTTGGCCAGTTCGGCAAAGTCGCCGCCGTCATCAAGTTTGGTGATCACTTCTTCGGCTTCCGCCTTCGCCGCGGCCCAGGCATCATCGGTATAAACCGTGTTGCCGCTGTCATCGGTGGTGGCGTCGGTATTGTCGGGCTGAATCAGAATATAGGAAACAGTCCTGTTGTCGTAAGTTTCGGGGTCTTCCTTATAAAGGGCTTCGGCTTCTTTTTCGCTGAAAGTGATATCCTGCTCTTTTTCGAGATAATTCTCGATATTTTCTTTATAAAGACTGCTGACGATGACCTTGAACACGGTTTCTTCGCTCAACCCGTAGTTTGTTTTAATTTGGCTCAGCGCTGTTTTGTAATCCGCTTTTTTGGTAACGCCTAAGTTCTTGTAAACGTATGATAGCATTTCATCCTTTGTCGGCATACAGTTCAGCTTGACACAAACCTGTTTGGCCTCTTCTATGGTGACGAGGGTATTGATGGCCGTATTTTCAATATCAAAATATTGCAGCATCTCCGGAGACAAACCACCCAAGGAGGAGTACATACTGTCATAGGAAATCAACAGATAATTCACGTATTCCTGATATTCATCTTTGGATATCTTTTCTCCGTTGACTTCGGCCACGGTATTGCTGTCGCAAGCCGTAAAAGTAAAAAGCAAGGCAAGGGAGAGAAAAAGGACGATCAACTTCTTTTTCATAGCGATTTCATTTCCGCCTTTCCGGTTTCGTATTGAAGTTCACTGATTTTTATATTATATAGTATTTGTGCGGAAAATTCAACACAAACCTCTGCCGGGATAACAATGTCTACTGCACAAGATCATAATGATACGCGATATCCGCCGCCTGTTTTTGTGCTTCCATATAGGTCGTGAGCAGGCTCTGTTTTTCGGTATTACGCTGTTCTTCGCTGATAAAGGCCAAGACTTCGTCCATATGGGCAGGGGAAAGGGCCTCGTCGCAATAGATAATATGGTAGCCGTAAGACGTTTTTACCGGCGCTTTTGTATATTCCCCGGCTTCGTCCAGGGAAAAGGCGGCTGACACAAAGGAGGCCTCCAGTTCGGTATTGTCTTCGGTCAAAGTCAAATCAATTTTACCGCCGGCAGCTGCCGTCGTGGTATCGTCGGAGTATTTCACCGCCATGGCAACAAAGGAAGCGCCGCTGTCGAGGTCTTTGATGATCTTCTCCGCCCGCTCTTTGGCGGTTTGCCATTCCTTGTCCGTATAAACGGGATCGCCCTCCCCTTCGGTATCCACTTCCCGGTCATCGGCGGCGTAAGGCTTAATCAGGATATGGGAGACGACCCGAGTGTTATAGCTCACCGGATCGGCGTCATAAATTTCCTGGGCGGCATCAATGCTGACCGTCAAATCTTCCTCTGCCGCCAAGGTGTCCTTGATATTTTCCTCCGCCAGCATATAGCGGTACTGATTGAAAAAGAAGTTCTGATCAAGGCGGTAAGTCTCAATTTCCGCCAGTCCCTCGTCATAAGTACCGTAGAGGGCTGCAAGCTGTTCCTCAAAATACGTCTGGGTTTCCTCCTCCGTAGGCCAGCAGTCTTTTGCTTTGGCCGCCTGTTTTAACAGCCGATAATAAACCAACTGGTTGACCACGGTCTCTTTCATTTCGGCGCTATCCTCAAGGGTTTCGTTGTTGGCCTCATAGATGCCCTTCAGGTTGTCCCAATAGTCATTGAATTCCGCCACCGTAATACCCTCTCCGTTGACTTCGGCCACGCTATTGTTGCCACAGGCCGCGGCAAAAAAGGCCAAAAGCAGCAGCAAGACGACGGCGGTTGTTTTTTTTATCATCATAACTTCTCCGTTTTCAGAGATTTTTTTAGGCTTCCTTTGTCAGAAAAACGAGTATTTTAATCATATAGAGCAGTGCCTTTTCCGGAGAAAGCGGTTCCGTCTTGACCTTCATTTCCAGGTGGTCGTTCATGGCAAAAGCGAAACGCCGGCCGAAGGTCTGCACCAAACGGGAAATGCTTTCGCTGCCAACATTGTTGAGACCGTCAAAAACAAGGGAAAAAGCATTTTTCTTTTGACTCACGGCGACGATGCCCAACCGTTCCGCCAAAAGTTTCAAACGAATCACCAAAAACAGATGGTAAACAGGATCGGGAACAGAACCGAAACGGTCTTCTAATTCGTTGAGGTATTCCTTCATCTCCTCTTCACTGTTGATCTCCGCGATTTTTTTGTAAACAGCGATTTTGATGTCACCGTCACCGACGTAATCTTCGGGGAGATAAGCAGAGCAAAGAACGTCGATGGCCACCTCTTCCTTTTCCTTTGCCACGGTCTGGCCGTTGAGACGGCGCACTTCTTCGTCGATTAAGCGGCAGTACATGTCAAAACCCACGGAGGCCATATGGCCGTGCTGTTCCGCGCCGAGGATATTACCGGCGCCGCGGATCTCCAGATCCCGCATGGCGATTTTAAAGCCGCTGCCCAAATCGGTATGTTCTTTCACCGCCGCCAAACGCTTTTGCGCGGAAACGTTGAGCAATTTACCTTTGGGATAGAAAAAGTAGGCGTAGGCCTGTTGCCGACTGCGGCCGACACGGCCCCGTAACTGATACATTTGAGAAAGACCGAAGCGGTCGGCGCCATCGACGATCAGTGTATTGACATTGGGAAAATCCAGTCCCGATTCAACAATGGTTGTACAGAGCAGCACGTCCGCTTCGTGCTGCATGAAATCAAGCATCACTTTTTCCAACTGGCGTTCGGCCATTTGGCCGTGACCGATGATAATTTCCACGCCGGGGACAAGTTCCCTCAGCCCGGCAGCGGTAGCGGTGATATCCTCCACCCGGTTATGAATACAATAAACCTGTCCGCCGCGGCTGATTTCCCGCTCAATGGCTTCTTTGATCAGCCGGCTCTGATATTCCATCACGTAAGTCTTCACCGGCTGCCGAAATTGGGGCGGTGTTTCGATGATGCTGATATCGCGGACGCCAAGCAAGGACATATGGAGCGTCCGGGGAATCGGCGTCGCCGACATGGCGAGAACGTCGACATTCTTTTTGAGCTTTTTGATCTTCTCTTTATGGGCCACACCGAAGCGCTGTTCCTCGTCGATGACGAGCAAACCGAGATCGCGGTATTTTACCCTACGGTTAAAGAGCATGTGGGTGCCGATGACGATATCGACTTCCCCGACAGCGAGGCGGGTAAGCACGGTTTCGATTTCCTTTTTCGGTTTAAAACGGCTCAAGACGCCGATACGCACGCCGAATTTTTCCAACCGTTCTTTGAAGGTCCGCTCATGCTGTTGCGCCAAAATGGTAGTGGGTACCAGCACCGCCACTTGTTTGCCATCGAGGACCGCTTTGAAAGCGGCTCTAAGGGACACCTCGGTTTTGCCGTAGCCGACATCGCCGCAGAGGAGGCGGTCCATGGGCCGGGGTTTTTCCATGTCCTTTTTGACGTCTTCGATGGCTTCGATCTGGTCAGGAGTTTCTTCGTAGGGGAAATCCGCCTCCATTTCCATGAGCCAATCATTGTCGGCAGAAAAGGCGTAGCCCTTTTCCTGTTCCCTCGCGGCGTAGAGTCTCAGCAGATCTCCCGCCATCTCCCGAACAGCGCCGCGGACTTTTTCTTTGGTATTTTTCCATTCCTTACCGCCGAGACGGTTCAGCTTCGGCGCGTAATCACCGCCGCCAATATATTTTTGCAGCAAATCCATCTGATTGGTGGGAATGTAGAGTTTATCCTTTCCCTCGTAGCGGATTTGCAGATAATCGCTTTCCACACCGCCGACCATAAGGCGTTCAATGCCCAGGTACTGGCCGATGCCATGGGTTTCGTGGACGACGTAATCACCGGCTTTCAGGTCCACAAAGGAAGAAATCGGCTTGGCTTTTTGCTTCCGCTTCTTTTCACCTGGATTCACATAGCCCAAAAGATCCCGTTCGGCGATAAAGTAAGCGGGAACATCGTAAATTTCGAGGCTCTTCTCCAAGGGAAAGCAGACGACGCGGCAATCCCGAAGCTCCCAGGTTTTGGCAATGCCCCGCATTTTCTCAATGCCGCTTTCCTCGGCGGCGCAGAAAAAGAGCTTGCCTTTGCCGGTTAGTTCCCGCAGCTCCTCTCCGCGTTCCGCTTTCATTCGGAAGAAGGAAAATTCCCGAATCGCCAAAGAGTCCACGGTCTTCGTATCAAGACCCGTCGGCGTCCGCAGAAAAGAAAAAGACAGCAGAGAACGGCGGTTAAGGGCGGCAAAAGATTGCGCCGCACTGCGAAAATGATCGGTATAACTCGGCAGGATATCTCCTTCCAAGTAAAGCTCTTTATAAATATTGGCCAGTTCCTCGTCGTCTTCTCTGAGACCTTCCTGAATACGGGCGGCTTCATCGACAATCACAAGACCGTCGCGATCAAGGTAATCTTCCAAATAGGCTTCTTCATAAAAATAGGGCAGCAACTGTTCGGTAACATCGGGTAAAGCCCCCTCGGCCAAATAATCAAGGAGCCGTAGCCTTCGGTCAAGACAGCGCTTTTTCGCCTCGCCCTTCAGCTTTCCCGCCATTTCTTCCGTTTCTGTTTGCAGCCGCTTTAGCCCTGCTTCCCTACGGTTTTCCGGCAGGAAAAAGGAGGCGCCGGGACCGATCACAACTTCCCCCGCCTCTCTCAGAGAAATCTGGGATTCCTGATCAAAAACGCGGATCGATTCAATTTCATCATCGAAGAAATCAATGCGGTAAGGATGGACAGCCGCTGGCGGAAAAATGTCGACAATGCTGCCTCTCACACTGAAGGTGCCCGCCTCTTCGGTAAGGGTATCTCCCGTATAGCCCATATCGACCAAACGCCTGGTCAAAGTGGCGATATCTAAAACATTGCCGACGCTTAGAAAAATACGGCAGCGTTTCCAGTCCACGGGGGGAATCATCCGCCGGGAAAGGGTATTCTTTGAGATCACGGCAAAAAAGGGCTTTTCCGATAAAAGCCCCTCGGCAACGCGAATGCGGTCAATTTTCTGGCGGTCGTTGCCGGCCATGGATTCATAAGGCAGTAGATCTTTGGCGGGATAAAACCCCACTTCGTCCCCGGAAAGAAAACGGCGCGCCCCTTTACGGATCAACTTGGCGCGCTCTTCGCTTTCGGCGATATAAAGCACAGATCTTTTTTGATCCATCACGGCGGAGACAGCGAGAAGAAGGCGCGCCTCATCGCCAAGACCACAGATTTCGTGCCCCTGTCGCCGCTTTGCACCGGCGAAGATCTCAGCGTAAGCGGGAATATATTGCCAAAGGAATTCCGGTCGTTCCACTTCAATCATTTTCCTGTTTTCCTTTGCTCTATCTTATGTAAAAAGGTCTTTTTTATGAGTCTTGCGCTTTTCCGGAATCCTCCTTTGTCAGGGAGAGCGGCGGCGGCTGTGCCTCGGCTTCCCTTTGTTCCTCCGCGGCCTTCTCCTTTTGCGGTTTGGGCAGCCTGGAATAGACGTTAAAGCCGTTCATCACCGCCTCTTCTCCTTCCTTGAGCCAAAGCAAGGCGGCTTCCTTTGCCTTCTCGATCATTGCCACTACCTTTGTCCACTCCTCTTCGCCGAAATGTCCTAAGACGTGATCAACGGCGTTATTTCCGTGGCCAATGCCGATTTTAAGACGGGGAAAATCATCGCCGTGGAGATGGGCGATGATGGATTTTAAGCCGTTATGACCGCCGCTGCTGCCTTTGGCGCGAAAACGCAAAGTACCCACGGGCAGCGAAAGATCGTCGGCAATGACGAGAATATCCTCGTTTTCTACTTTATAATAGCGGGCAAGATAACCGACGCATTCGCCGCTCAAATTCATATATGTCTGCGGTTTTACCAAAACGATCTTTTCTCCGTGGTAAAAAAAGCTGTTATACAGACAGCACATACCTTTTTGGTCGATTTTAAGATTAAAATCGTCGGCGATCAGATCAGCGGCGATAAACCCAACGTTATGGCGGGTCGTCTCATATTTTATACCGGGATTCCCCAACCCCACGATGATTTTCATACGGTTTCCTCCTCTAAGATCTGCCTCTATTTTATCATATTTCCATGGAAATAAACATAATTATTTTATAAGCTTCCAGAGCGAAAAGCAATGCAGAAAGGATGAAAAAATCATGGAAATCAACGCCAATCAAATTCTCGGCATCACCGTATACAGCTTAGAACGCGGCGAAAGAATCGGACAGGTTCGCAATTTTTACCTGAACCCCAAAGAAAAAGAGCTCATCGCGCTGCTCATCGGCAATCGAAAAATCATCAAGGATGAAAGCATCCTGCCCTTAAAAGACGTCCGCGGCATCAGTTTTGAGGCCATTACCGTGGACAGCCCCGCTGTGCTGAGAAAGAAGAACGAGTACCCCGAAGCGAAGGAGTTCATCAAGAGCCCCCCGGATATCGTCGGCCTCTCCATCCTCAAAAAAGACGGTACCTTTTTGGGCCGCGCCGCTTCTTTCAGTATTGATACGGAAACAGGCAAGATCACGAAAATTCATCTTTCCGTAGGTTTTATCGACTCGCTGCGCAAGGATTACACCTATATCCCGGCCCCCAGAATCGAGGTCATCGGCAGTGAAATGATCCTCGTTGCCGATGATACCACGGTAAAACAGGCACGTCGGCCGGCAACCCAACCACCGGGAAAAACGGAAAAGCGGGAAAAACGCAATAAGGGCAAAAGCAGCTCTAACGAGTTCAAATCAACCCGGGGAGAGACAGATGCCGGCTGCAATGAAAAGATTCGCGCCCTTTCGGGGAAAACCTTTTGCGGCCACGGCCCCCGCATTATTTTCCCGGAAATCGATAGGGATCGTGAAACGGATAAAACCGCCGAGGAACCGTAAAATACCGCAGGTGTAACTCACCTGCGGTTGGTACGCAAACAGTTGTGGGGCAAGGGGTTCGCCGCGCATCAGACTTT
>CALFRX010000007.1 GCA_937919295.1 uncultured Peptococcaceae bacterium
GCCTATCATCCTGTAGCCCAAAATCCGCTGACGCGCATTTTGTCTACAGTCTGAAGCCTGCGTTTACAAAAACGCAGGCTTTTTTCAAAACAAAGAGAGGGCTTCGATGAAGCCCTCTCTTTGTTTTGAAAGAATGGATGGATGGAAATGGTACTTACTACGATGCTTATTATGTGCTGTCTTTCGTGTTTTATTCATAAAAATTCAATTTTTTTATAGAGAGTTTTACTTTTTTATGAGACAATGAGGAAAAGTCAAAAAGGAAGGAACTTTTTGGTGTCTTTGATGACTCTGTTGAAAAAACAAAAACCGAAAAAGAAAATAGTTTTTTTTGTTTGTCTCGTTGTCCTGCTGATCCTTTTGACCGTTGCAACTGCTTCGTCTTACGGAGATCTGAAAAACGGCGCTTTGGCCAAGGACAGTGTGACGTTGACCATTGAGGTTGGCGACGGTACCCTGACGGTGGCGGCGTTGTTAAAGGAAATGGGCGTCATCGGTCACGAAAAGCTCTTCGCCTATTATGCTTACGGCAAAGGCTATGATATGCTTTGGCAGCAGGGAACTTTTACCGTAGAAAAGGGCACGGGCTATCACGATCTTTGCCTTTTGCTGACCACACCGCAGCTCGCTTCTATTCGAGTGACGATTCCCGAAGGCAAGCAGGTACGGCAGATTGCGGAAATCTTCGCGAAAGCCGGTGTCTGCTCCGCCGCTGAATTTCTCACCGCCGCCAATGAGAATACCTTTGACTACCCGTTTTTAGCGGGGGTCGATCACGAAAATCCCTTAGAGGGCTACCTCTTTCCCGATACCTACTATTTTGAAGCCGATACCGACCCCGATCAGGTAATCAACGAGATGCTGTCTAATTTTGAAAGAAAGGCTTATTTACAGCAGTATATCGACCGGGCAGAGGAGCTGGGCTACTGTTTCGATGATATGATCATCTTAGCTTCCATGGTGGAAAGCGAAGCGACGACCACGGCAGACCGGAAAAATGTAGCCGGCGTTTTTTTCAACCGTCTGCACAATCCTAATTACACAAAGCTCCAATCCTGCGTTACGGTGGAGTACGCCCTGGGCATCAAAAAATCGATCATTTCCTCTGCCGATACCCGGTATGACTCTCCCTATAACACGTATCTTTACCCCGGTTTGCCCGTCGGCCCCATCTGCTGCCCCGGCATTGACGCCCTTAAAGCCACCCTCTACTATGCGGAAAACGATTACTATTACTTCCAGTCCGATGAGGAGGGCAAGCTCTACTTTGCCGAAACCTACGGGGAACACGCTGCGGTGCAGGCAAAAGTACAGGAGGATTGGCAAGGGGAAATCATTGAGGATTATAACGACTGAACAAGGTAAAAACCTCGCTCAAATTGGCGTTGAGCGAGGTTTTTACTTAAGGTTTTGGTTGTGTTTTACATGGTAAAGGTGCCGCTTTCATTGTCTTTGACGATGAGTACATCCTCTTCTTTTCCGGTCTCGGCGTTGATGTAGAGCAGAAATTCAGTGTTATTTTCCTTGAAGCGGAATTCATAGCAATAGGCCTCGTCGCCATTATCTTTGGGGATGATGACCCGCCGACAGGCCACAGGCGTAATGCCGTTGGCCAGGTGTTCCCTGGCGCCGGCCTCCGTCAGGATCAAGGCGGGCAGGGAGCGTTTATGATGATTTTCCAGATAGCTTTTGGCGTCGAGCCCCACGATCTCGCCGCTGGCCATATCGACGGAAATTTTGATCATATCAGGATAGACGGCAACGCCGTTAAGGTCATAAGTATAATTGACGGTGAAGATATTGTTATCAATCAGATAATACCCGGCTTTCATATTGGTATAGCCGATGGTCTGCATAAAAGCGTCACTGTTACTGAGTGCCGTCTCTTTGCTGATGGCCTGTTTGCCGTCTTCGGTGTTGGCGGTATACTGCACGGCGTAACCGCCGGTGATGCTGATATCGAAATAA
>CALFRX010000008.1 GCA_937919295.1 uncultured Peptococcaceae bacterium
TTTTTGTCTGTGGTTTTCAGGGGTTTCCCTCCCCCGCTCCCCCTGGTATCGCATCATTGGCGCCGCCGCGCTGGTCATCGTCATGATCGGCGCTTTCAGCACCGGAGCGACAGCGACCAAAACCCTATCTCTTTTTCAAATGAACTTCTTCGATTCCGCTCTGCAATCATCAAACTATAACGCCAACGGTTTTATCGCTGCTTTTACCATCAATACGTTAAGCCTGCACATCGAAGAACCGGAGGACTACAGTGAAGCCACCATCAATGACCTCCTCGACGGCTACACAATGAGTGAGGGAACCGCGACCCCGGATATCATCGTGATCCTCGCCGAGAGCTTTTGGGACGTCCGGGAACTGACGGGGACAACCTTCTCCAGTGACCCTATGGCCATCTTTGATGCGCTGAGCGCAAGAGATAATACCGTCAGCGGTAGAATGACGACCAGCGTCATGTGCGGCGGGACAGTGACCACCGAATTCAACGTATTGACCGGTTATTCCACTGAATGCTTCCTCACCGGTATGTCTCCTTACACCTATATTGACGGCGATCTGCCTAACTGTGTTTCCCTGCTGCAAAATCAGGGCTATCATACCGTCGCGATCCACCCCTTTGTTAAATCCTTTTACGCCAGAGACACCGCTTACGGCTATTTGGGCTTCGATGATTTTTACGGGGAAGAAGAGATCGCCGCCATGCCGTCGATCACCTTTAAACACAACCATATTTCCGACGACACCTTCGCCGATGCCATCATAAAGCAGTTAGAAACAACAAAAGCTGCGCCCAGCTTCATTTTCGGCATCTCTATGGAAAATCACCAGCCCTATACCAACCTCAATCCCAATGAGGTTCAAATCAGCGTAGAAAACGACGCTTTGAGCGAAGCGGATCTGGCCATGGTCACCACCTTCACCCAGGGCATTTACGATATGAACCTGGCGTTGGCAAAACTTGTGGACTATATCGACAAGAGAGACCGCGATACCATCCTCCTCGTGTTCGGGGATCATCTGCCCTCTCTCGGCAACGCTTATCAGGAAACAGGCCTCTTTGGTGACGCCGATGACGACAGCGAAGAACAAGCGCTGCTTCGTTACGGCGCGCCCTTTCTGATGACAGCCAACTATGATATCGATACAAGCAACTGGTACCCTCAAGATCATAATGAAGAACTGACCGTTTCCTCTTACTATCTCCTGTCTTTGCTGGCCGAAACGGCAAACACCGACCGTTCCCCTTATATGAACCTGCTCCTCGATTATTACGCGCAAGTACCGTATCACGACATTTATCTAAAAATGGACGCCACCGCCAAAATCAAAGCATTATACAACACGCGGCTTCTCATCGCTTACGATATGGTGTTCGGTAAGAAATACACAGAACAAGCCGATTAAAATTCAAACTTAAATTAATAAAGCGCCGCAACATCAAAAAAGAGGCTGTGCAAAAAGGCCCAAACTGCCTTTTTGGCACTTCTTTTTGATAACGACCATAGAAGCAATAAGAGATTTCAACAAAATGCTGTAAATTGCCCACAATACGTTAAATGATGATAAATTATATGGAGAAATACCGACTCTTTGAAAGAAAAAAAGGAATCGGTAAAAGAAGGAAGAGGTAGGATATGTTTTGCAAAAGATGTGGTATTAAAATTCCCGATGACAGCATGTTTTGTTTTCATTGCGGAGAATCCGTAGGCATACCCGTAGAAAATGCCGATGAGGAGAAAAAAGAAACAATCGTGACCGCGGACGGTCTTTCCGATACTCCCGATACTCCTGATATTCCCGATATCTCCGATATCGCGGAAAAAAACCTTGAAGAAAGCGAGGTGGAAGAAAACAAATCTCCCCGCATGATAATACCGGCGAAAGAGGAAAGGTCACTCCGTGATAAGCCTAAGAAGTCAAGGCTCGGCCTCGCCCTTGGTCTCGGCGGCAGCATCATTTTTTGTTTTCTTGCGCTCTCGCTGTTTATCACAGCCACGGCACTATCTAAGGCAAACACGCCCTTTTACGATCAACATACGGACTTCCCTACGGAAAGCAGCAACGATATCGGTAACACTCCCGCCAATTCCTTATGCTTCGGCCTTGCGGCAATGCAAGACGATACGATCTATTACCTTCACGAAGCGATCGATATTAACCAGGATAAGCTAAAAGCCGTTGACCTCAACGGCAACAACGAACAGGTTTTCTTTACCTTCGACGGTGATATCTCCAACATCAACGTCATCGGCGATCAACTCTTTTTTGTCGGTGATACCTACGACGCAGACTACAACCTCATAGATTCCGGCATCTATGTCTATGATCTCTACAACGACACATTAGAGGAAATCTACGTTGCCGAGGATAGCATTTACCACCTTTACGTGCTTTCGGATCAAATCTATTTCGACGTCTCCACAGAAAACGGCGGGGATCAGATCCTCAAAGCGGATCCCGATGGTTTACATGTACAAACGGTCCTGGCAAAACAGGATTATATCTACAGTTTTGCCGTCTTCGATAATTTCATCTATTACATTTATCAGGAAACCCTCTATCGCTGTGATTTCAACGGGCAGCATGAAACAGAGATTTATACGTCCCCCAATATCATAGATACCTACTGCGTTACGGATAACGCCATCTACATCGCCGATCACCCCGAGACAGACCGGCTCGTCATAAAAAAGCTTGATTTAGACGGCAGCGGCGAAGAAGAACTGATTTTTTTAAGCAAATATGCCGAAGTATGGTATCTCAATGTTACGGAAGACAATATCTACTATATCGAGGTAACCACCGATGATGACGGCGAAACCGTCAACAGCAAACTTTGTTCCCTCCATACCGACGGCACCGGCAAACAGACGATCCTCTCGTCAAAGGAATCCTATTTCGGATTGGCTCTTTGCGGCCCCTGGCTCTTTTCCTACGATAACAATAAAATGAAAACCGTCAAAATCAACGTCAACGACACCGCAAAAAACAGTATTTAACAAGTGTTTAATGGCTTAAAAACGCAAAGCCCGCCCTTTGCGGCTATTAAAAAAACGGTCTAAGCCGATATCAAAAAAACCTGCCCATAAAGGGAGTTCAACTTAGGGATTTACGAAAACAAGTAAATTTTTGACCGACTCT
>CALFRX010000009.1 GCA_937919295.1 uncultured Peptococcaceae bacterium
GGCAGTACCACCATCCCCCTGGCCACGCGCGGTCTGACGGTGACCGGTCTCGACCTTTCCCCGGCGATGCTCGCCATCGCCAAAGACAAAGCGCAAAAGGAAGAGGTCACGGTTTCTTTTACGGAAAAAAATATGCTGGCCCTCGATTACGAAAACAGATTCGATATGATCGTCTCCTTCCAGGACGGCATCAATTACCTGACCGGCCCGGGGGATTTTGAAAAACTCGCCGCCGGTGTGGATCGGGGCTTGAAAGAAAAGGGTGTATTTATCTTCGATCTCAACCGGGTCGATCACTATTCCGATTCGGAAACCACGGTGATTGATCTCGACGATCCCTATCTCGTCTATGAAAACCATTATGATAAAGAGAGCAGGATCTGGCGGATTAGGCTCACCGGTTTTGTCAAAGAAGGGGAGCTTTACCGGCGGTTTGAAGAAACCCACGAAGAAAAGAATCACGATATGAAAGAAGTCGAAGCGGCGCTTTTGGCCCATCACCTAAACATTGCGGCAGTTTGGCGGATTTTCACAAAAGAAGGCGCTGACGAAAGCACAAACCGCGTTCTCGTGGTGGCGAAGAAAGGATAAAACCATGCACATCGTATTGTTTGAGCCGGAGATTCCGGCCAATACGGGGAATATTTCCCGTACCTGCGCGGTGACGGGAATCACACTTCATCTCATCAAGCCCTTGGGTTTTTCTCTGTCCGACCGCTATTTAAAACGGGCCGGTCTTGATTATTGGGATAAGCTTGATTTATTTGTCCATGAAAACTTTGCGGACTTTTTGTCAAAGAATCCCGCCGCCCGTCTTTTTATGTTTTCGACCCACGCAGATAAAAACTACACGGAAGTTTCCTATCAGGCCGATGATTATCTGGTCTTCGGACCGGAAACAAGGGGTCTGCCGCCGGAGATCCGCGACCGTTACGGCATGGCGGTGCGGATTCCCATGGGCAAAGAAATTCGCTCTCTGAATTTATCTAATTCAGTGGCCATTGCCGCCTATGAAGCCTTGCGCCAACTAAAATTCCCCGGTTTGTGTTAAAAAAGAGCAAAAAAAAAGCGTCTATGTGTCTTGACAAAGTACGTTTTGTTTAATATACTAATTATGCAGTTTTTTCATTTTCACACCATCTTTTGCTTTTTAAGGTTTTATTTCAGTCGGAGTGTGGCTCAGCTTGGTAGAGCGCTGCGTTCGGGACGCAGAGGCCGAAGGTTCAAATCCTTTCACTCCGACCATTTTTCTGTCTATGACTGCTAACATGTGTTTATAAAAGCAAGGCCGCGGCGTTTCCGCGGCTTTCGTTTTTCTACCCGATTCTTTTATTTTCGCGCAATCTTCGCCACGGTTTTCCTGGGGCGCTTATATATTGACAGATTTCGGGAATATACTATAATAAAATAATAGGGGAGGGTAATTTATGGAGAATAACCAATCTCAAAATTCATACCACAATAAAGCCATTGCTTCATTGGTTCTGGGGATCATCGGCGTTGTCTGCATCTTTTTTGGGTACAGCGCCTTTATCGGTATCGTTGTTTCCATCATTGGTCTTATATTGGGGATAAAGGTGCAAAAAGAGGCACCGGAGGGCATGGCCAAAGCCGGTTTGATTCTTTCCGTCGTGGCTCTTGGGGCTTGTGCTCTCGTCTTGGTGGCCTGTATCGCCTGTGCCGGTTTAATCGGTTTTGCCGGTTGGATGTCTTTATAACAGGAGGTTTCAAATGAGTGAAGAAATAAAAAATATCAACGGCGGGGAATCGGCAGAGGTTCCCCTAAAAACAGCAAACGACCAGGAAGAGTCTACCGTTATTACGGAATCTGCGACAGAAGAACCTGCCCATAGCGGTGAACCACAGCGTATGACGGAACCGCAGCCCGCTGCGGAAGAACCTACCCTCAGCCCTGAACCGCAGATCACAGACAATCCTTCCTATCACGAAACATCCTTTCACAGTGGGCCGCCGCAAAACGATGGTTCTTCAGGAAAGACCGTTGCCGCTCTGATTTTGGGGATTTCCTCCGTTGCTTTGAGTTTTACCATGATGCTGAGCTTTTTCGGCTTAGCCGCCGGTATCGTCGGTCTGATTTTGGCCATCAAAGAACGAAAAATCCATCCCAGCGGTATGGCCACAGCATCCTTCATCCTTTCTTTGATCGGTTTGATTGTTGGCGCCCTTTCCACGGTGGCCTGCGTTGCCTGTATGGGATTTTGCGGCTGGCTTGGTTATTGGGGAGCTTTTGATGATCCCGGCACGATGCATATGTTTGACGTTATGGATCTTTAAAGATCATTGCCCGCAATTTTCTTGCGGGCAATTTTATGGGGTTTTCTATGTTTCCTTTTCTCGACATTTTCGGTCGCCAAATACCGCTGTACGGTCTTTTCCTTGTGGTTGGTACGGTCGTTGGCATCCTCCTGCTGTATCTTACGGCGCCCCAAAAGGGGCTTTTCAGAGACGACGCTCTTTATAGCGGCTTATATGCCTTAATCGGCGGTTTGCTCGGCGCGAAGCTGCTGTATCTGCTGACGGCGCTGCCCATCCTCGTCCGCCATTTTGCTTATTTCAGTGGCAGTTTCAGCGCGTTTTACGCCTTATTTGCCGGCGGCTACGTCTATTATGGCGGTTTACTGGGCGGTGTTTTCACCATGTGGCTCTACAGCCGTCAATTCAAAACGCCTTTTTTGCCTTATCTTGATCATGCCGCGATTTTTTTGCCGCTCATTCACGCCTTCGGCCGCGTCGGCTGTTTTTTTGCCGGTTGCTGTTACGGTATTCCCTATCAGGGGATTTTTGCGGTAATCTTTCCCCTGGAGACGCTGGGTCTTGCCGGGGTTGCCCTTTTCCCGGTACAATTATTGGAGTCGTTGCTGAATTTTTTATTATTCTTGGGGTTGTTTTTTGTTTTTCGCAAACAGCGAAAGTCTGGTCAGGCTGCGGCGACGTATCTTGTTTGTTATGCCCTGATCCGTTTCGCTCTCGAATTCCTGCGCTACGACGAAGTACGCGGTTCTTTTTGGCTTTTTTCCACTTCCCAATGGATCAGCGTCATCGCCTTTTTTGTCGGCCTGCTGTTGTTTTATTTTGCCGGGAAACGGGGTACTTTATCAAAGCGCAAAAATGTGTTATAATGAATGGTAACAAGGGGGCTAAGGCTATGTTGGGGGCAATTGCCGGGGATATCGTCGGCAGCATTTACGAACATGATCCGATCAAAACCACAGATTTTCCGCTTTTTCAGGAAAACTCCCGCTTCACCGACGATACGGTGATGACCGTGGCGGTAGCCCGGGCGCTGATGGAGAGTGACGGCAAAGGTCAGCATGATATTCGTAGAGCGGTGATCAGGGAGATGCAATACTGGGGCAAGCGGTACCCCCAGGCCGGTTACGGCGGCCGTTTCAGCGAATGGCTGCGTACGGAGAGGCCGCTGCCCTATCATAGCTGGGGTAACGGTTCCGCCATGCGGGTATCCGCCGCTGGTTGGCTTTACCGAACCCTGGAGCAGACGTTAAGCCATGCCAAATGGACGGCGGAGGTGACCCACAACCATCCGGAAGGCATCAAGGGCGCCCAGGCTGTGGCAGCCGCCATCTATTTGCTGCGCAGCGGCAAGAGCGGCGAGGAAACAATGCGCTATATTCGCGGTGTCTTCGGTTACGATTTCCGTAAAACCCTTGCTGAGATCAGGCCCGCTTACGGTTTTGACGTCAGCTGTCAGGGCAGCGTGCCCCAGGCGATGACGGCGTTTTTTGAAAGCAGCGGTTTTGAGGATTGTCTCCGCAAGGCCGTTTCCCTCGGTGGTGACAGCGATACCATCGCGGCCATGGCCGGCAGTCTGGCCGAGGCATATTACGGGATTCCCGAGGAGATACAGCGGAAAGTACATACGTATATGGATGAGGAAATGATAGAGGTTTACCGCAATTTTTTAGAAATGAGGCAATAAGATGACAAAGACGGAAGAAGTACAAAAAGCCATGATCGCGGCGATGAAGGCCAGGGAAAAAGAACGGAAGGAAAGTCTTACCCTGCTGCTTTCCGCCCTGAAAGCCAAAGCCAAAGATAAAAAGGAAGCCTTGACGGAAGAAGAGGAAAACACCATCATCATAAAGGAGATCAAGCAAACCAAGGAAACGCTGGAGAGCGCTCCCGCCGATAGAACTGACATCATTGAACAATGTGAAAACCGTATCGCCGTATTGAATGAGTTCGCGCCCCAGTTTATGGACGCTGCCGCCATCGCTGTCATCATCGATAAAGTCATTGCGGAACTGGGGCTTACCCCGCCGCTGGCGCCGATGGACAAAGGCAAAATCATGAAATCGCTGATGCCCCAGGTGAAGGGGAAAGCCGACGGCGCCCTCGTCAACCGGCTGGTGATGGAACGTTTTTCATGAAATAGACACAAAAAGCATCATGATATATCTATTTATACCGATTTGATATGAAAAAAGCCTTAAAGTAGCCGTGACGCGTAAATCGCGTTCACGGCTTTTCTTTGTTTTATGCGCAAAATCAGCTTTTGTTTTCTTTCTCATTTAGCGGTGGAGTTGCTTTTTGCTACAGAGGTATTTGCGCATATGTGATGAAGTCACGGTATCTCTCTTTTATTTACGATAAACTATAAACATAGAAAATCTAATTTAAAGGAGGAACATAAAATGGAAGACACCAACAGAATGCCGTTAATCGGCGATCCCGCACCCGCGTTTCAGGCGGTTACGACACAGGGTACCATCAATTTTCCCGAAGACTACAAAGGTAAGTGGGTGATTCTTTTTTCCCATCCCGCTGATTTTACCCCGGTGTGCACCACAGAGTTTATGACCTTCGCCAGCATGATTGACGAGTTTAAAGCGCTGAATACGGAATTGATCGGTCTCTCCGTGGATTCCCTTTATGCTCATATCGCCTGGCTTAGAAAAATCAAAGAATTGAAATGGAAAGACTTCCAAGATCTCGAAGTCACGTTTCCGCTGATCGAAGATATTCGTATGGATGTGGCCAAAAAATATGGTATGATTCAGCCGGGCCAATCTAACACTCAGGCAGTTCGGGCTGTTTTCGTGATTGACCCCGAAGGCAAAATTCGCCTCATCCTCTATTATCCCCTGAGCACCGGCCGTAATTTTGACGAGATCAAACGTGTGATCCAGGCGCTTCAGAAAGCTGATCAAGACCACGTAGCCACGCCCGCCGATTGGCGACCGGGACAGGATACCATCGTTCCCACTGCCGGTTCCTGCGGCACCGCCAAAGAGCGGATGGAAAGTAAGAGCGACGATACCTACTGCCTTGATTGGTTCATGTGCTTCAAAAAGGAAAAGTAATCAGGATTTCCCGAAAAGATTCGTTTCATTGGCTCTATGTGTTACCGACATAAGCCGTTCTTTACTCCGTAACGGCATGGCAATCAACTGCAAAAAGGAATCCGCAAATAGAACATTAGAAGTGAAAAAGCCTCCAAACCATGTTTGAATTCATTGTTTGGAGGCTATTGCTTTTTGTGCTAAAATCGTGTATGCTATAAATGGATCATCTTGAAGGCCTTCTTGGGCAAACCGCTGATCCTATCATTCTAAAACCGTTAAAAAGATCGGAGTTGAAAGGATGTATCATTTTTCTTGCTAAACCAATCGAAGCGCAGAATACCGCCGGCGGAGGCATTCTCTGCCTGTTTTTGCGCGATTGCAAGAAAGTGATCTCTCTTTTCGCCGAATAAATAAGTCAAATAGGTAAAATAGGTGAAACAGATGAAATAGTTCCCGCTGCCAGCTTTACCGCAAAGAGCAAATAACGGGCTGTAAGAAACGCTTTCTTGCAGCCTATTTTTTATTTCGGAGGTAAATTTGTATGGCAATGATCAAGGTGAGCGAAATGACCTTTGCTTACGAGGGCAGTTGTGATAATGTTTTTGAGAACGTTGATTTTCAGATTGATACGGCTTGGAAGCTGGGTTTCATCGGCAGGAACGGCCGGGGGAAAACCACATTTTTAAATTTATTGATGGGGAAGCACGAATACCGCGGTAAGATCAGTTCCCCCGTGGACTTTGCTTACTTTCCCTATGAGGTGGCGGATCAAAGCCTTCCGGTTTGCAGTGTTCTGCAAAGCATTTGCCCAGCGGCGGAACCTTGGGAACTACAGCGTGAATTATCCTATCTAAAAGTAAAGGAGGAGGTATTTGCCCGCGTTTTTTCCACACTCTCCGCTGGGGAGCAGACGAAAGTGCTCTTGGCCGCCATGTTTTTGAATGAGGACCGTTTTCTCCTCATCGATGAGCCCACCAACCATTTGGATGCAGCATCCAGAAAAGTTGTCGCCGATTATTTGAAAAAGAAAAGCGGCTTTATTTTGGTGTCTCATGACCGCTCTTTTTTGGATCACTGCGTCGATCATATATTATCCCTCAATAAGACCGGCATTGAGGTGCAAAATGGTAATTACTCCTCCTGGCTGCAAAATTACCAACGCCGCATGAGCCATGAGGAAAGCCAAAATGAACGGCTGCAAAAGGATGTCCGCCGCCTGAAACAGGCGTCGGAAAGAACGGCAAACTGGTCTCAGCGCGTGGAAAAGACGAAGAAGGGGAAAAACGCCGCCGGTATAAAGCCGGACAAAGGTTATGTCGGCCACAAAGCCGCGAAAATGATGAAAAACGCCAAAGTCATCGAAGATCGGCGGCAACAGGCAATTACCGACAAATCAGAACTGTTGCGGGATAAAGAAAATTGCCGGGATTTGAAGTTAGTTACCCTTGATTTTTACGGGGAACGGCTCCTTGAACTTAGGGATGTTTCCGTTTCCTATGGCGGGCACAAGGTTTGCCAAAAGATCAATTTCACCGTGGAGCGGGGAGACCGGGTAGCGCTAATGGGAAGGAACGGCAGCGGTAAAAGCAGCCTGTTGAAATTGATTTTGGGTGAGGTTGTGGAGCATACCGGTGTCGTCGCGGTGCCGCCGCAACTGAAGATTTCCTATGTGCCTCAGGATACGTCCTATTTACACGGCACGCTCACCGCATACGCTGCCACGCAAGACCTTGATGAAAGCCTTTTTAAAGCGCTTTTGCGCCAAATGGATTTTGAACGGGCGCAATTTGAAAAGGATATGGCGGATTTTTCCGGCGGTCAAAAAAAGAAAGTACTGATTGCCGCCAGTCTCTGCCAAAGAGCTCATCTTTATCTTTGGGATGAACCGTTGAATTTTATCGACCTCTATTCCAGAATACAGATTGAGGAGCTGATCCAGACTTTTCGCCCCACCATGCTTTTTGTGGAGCACGATGCGGTATTTTTGGAGCAAGTGGCCAGCAAAGTGATTACGTTATAACGAATGAATTGAAAAACCGCAGTTCATCCTTGGATGAACTGCGGTTTTTTGTTTGAGAAGGCATAATCATGTCGATAAAGCGTAGAGTGATAAGAGAAGGCTTTTTACGGCGAGGTGGTTATATGTCCTTTGGTATCGCGCTGTCCGGCGGTGGCGTTCGAGGTGCCGCCCATGTCGGTGTCGTATGCGCTTTGGAGGAGGCGGGCCTTTTCCCCCGTTCGGTGGCGGGGAGTAGCGCGGGCAGCATTGTTGCCGGTCTTTATGGCATGGGCATGACCGGCAAAGAGCTGAAATCCCTCGTTGACGATTTGGCCGTCAACGGTTATGGGCTCATCGACGCCGATTATCTCGGCTTGCTCAAGGCAGGCAGACAGTTTCTGTGCCGCAAACCCATCACTTTTTCCGGCTTGATCAAAGGCAAACGCTTGGAAGACTATTTATTTTGGCTGACCAAGGGAATACGCATGGATCAGCTGGAACGTAGAACGGTGATTCCAGCGGTGGATTTGATCAGCGGTCTGACCGTCGCTTATACCAACGATCTGCGCCACCTCGAACCATTAAAAGACGTTTCCTGGCAGACGGGTGTGCGCTTATCCTTTGCCATGAGGGCCAGCTGCGCCGTTCCCGCTGTTTTTCAGCCGAAATCAACGGGGGAGATGTGTCTGGTCGATGGCGGTGTAACCGACCTTTTGCCGGTGAACCTGCTCCTTGCCGCCGGTGAAAAGAATGTGCTGGCCATCGATTTAGCACGGAATTATCACGGGGCGGACTGCAATCATATCATGGAGATCGCTTCCCACTCTCTGTCGGTGATGAGTCGCCGTTTAAGCGAATGCGCTTCTGTCGGAGAAAAGCTGCTGCTAAAACCGTCCCTTCCCAAAGGCGCTGAATTGCTGGCTTTTAACAAAATGAAAGACTGTATGGCTGCGGGGTACGAAGCTACCGTAGCCTTACTGCCCCAAATCAAGGAAATCTTTGCTGAAACGGTGAAAGAGGAACCTTAACCGTAAGGAGGAAATATGGCGAAAAACGAATATCCTTTTACCTTGATTCCGCTGCCCTATGACGATGATGCTTTGGAGCCTTATATCAACGAGGAAACCATGGAAGTGCATCATGACCGTCTGCTGAAAGCCTATGTCGACCGACTGAACGCCGTCTTAGTGGCTTATCCGCAGCTGCAAGAGCTGACTTTGACGCAAATGCTGGAAAACACCGCGCAGCTCCCCCCCGGCGTGCGCCAGGCGATCATCAATTTCGGCGGCGGTGTCTTCAATCACAACTTCTTTTTTGAATCATTGCGGCCCGGCTTTTATGAAAACAGTCCCATCGGCAGTTTACGGCTGGCCATTGACGAGGAATTCGGTTCTTATGAAATGTTTCACAGGGTCTTTAAAGAGGAGGCGCTGTCGGTATTTGGCTCCGGCTGGTTGTGGCTGGTCAAAAAGGATGATGGGGGACTGCTGCTGAAACGGACGGCGAATCAGGATTCGCCGATTTCCCTCGGCTACACGCCCCTCACGGTAATCGACGTCTGGGAGCACGCTTATTTTTTGCAGTATCTGAATCTAAGAGGAGACTATATTGACAGTTGGTTCCATGTTATTGATTGGGCCAAAGCGGAGGAACGCTATCTTGCGTTACCGTAAAAAACCCGGGTAAGCCGGGTTTTTTTGTACTCCGTGAGGAAAGCAGATTGACATCAAAATGAGAGAACAGGATTTACCGGTCGTAATGGCCGCGCATTTCTCCCGGCACTTGTGCCCTTTAGGGTATAAACTTCGAATTCTCTGATATCGGAATGGAGAGAACAGGATTTCCCGATCGAAATGGCTATGCATTTTTCTCGGGATAAACTTCTAATCCTCTGAACCATACGCCAAAAAGAAGAACCCACCATATGGTGGGTTCTTCTTTTTGGCGGAGAGAACAGGATTCGAACCTGCGAGGCTGTTACACCAACACGATTTCCAGTCGTGCGCCTTAAGCCAAACTCGGCCATCTCTCCAGGTTTCACGTGCGAGATTTATTATACTAAACCTTCTTGAAAAATGCAAGTCCTTTCCGGAACTTTTTCAAGAAGAGTGGCGAAATGGGGCCTTTTGCGTTATAATGAAACCATGGATCGTTAATGACAAAATGGAAGAAGGAATGAAAATGGTATTGGGTATCGACATCGACGACGTGATCACGGATACGTCTGCTGCCTTAATGGCTCACGCGAAAATTCATGAAGCGGAAGTTTGCGAAAAAGGAGAGATTTTAGATCATTTGCCCCAGGTGATGCGGGGCGAAATTCACTCTCCCAAGGTGAAACTGTATTTTGAGCGCTATATGGCGAAGATCATGGCAGGCGCCTCTGTTAAAGACGGCGCTGTAGCCACCTTGAAGCGCTTAAAAGCCAAAGGTCACCGCCTTGTCTACATTACGGCCAGGGGTGAAACGAAGTTTCCCGGCTCAAGGGAAATGACCATGAACTTTCTAAAAAGCCAACAGCTGCCTTTTGATGAAATTATCTTCGACTCCTTCGATAAGCTTAAAGACTGTCTTGACCGGCAGATTGAGCTGATGGTGGATGACTCGGTAAAAAACTGTGAGGATCTCGTAAACGGTGGCGTTCAGGCCGTTTTATTTTCGTCTTCTGTGAATACCGGCATTGCAACCAATCTTTACCGGGTGAAGGATTGGGGTGAACTGGAAACGTACCTTGACCATTTGGCGAAATAAAATAACGGGTTTTTGCATCAATAATAGTAAGCATATAAAAACCCACTGAAATCTATCGGCAATCGTTATCGTTGGCTTGATTTCGGACTTTTCTTTTGCTTTAAAAACCTCGATCAAAAAGTCTTGATTTTGAAAGAACCTTGTGCTATACTGTTTCAGCAAGCATCGTTAGCTCAGCTGGCAGAGCACCTGACTCTTAATCAGGGTGTCCAGGGTTCGAGCCCCTGACGGTGTACCAGTTATAAGCCCGCATATCTTTTGATATGCGGGCTATTTTACCGGCTTTTCTTCTGCCGCCGTTGACAAGCAATGAAAAAATACGATATAATATGATATTGTATTGTAGCGAAGATAAGGCTTTCACCGTCGGTTGGGGAAGGCTGAAAACATATAGGAGAACAGATATGGAAAAAAAGTATGAAGCCCAGGCCATTGAAGCGAAGTGGCAGAAAAAATGGGAAGAGGAAAAGACGTTTAAAGTCACGGAAGACCCGAACAAGGAAAAATTCTATTCTTTGGAAATGTTCCCTTATCCCTCGGGCAATCTCCACATGGGGCATGTGCGCAATTACTCCATCGGCGACGTGGTCGCCCGTTTTAAAAGGATGCAAGGCTATAATGTGCTTCATCCCATGGGTTGGGATTCCTTCGGCCTTCCCGCGGAGAATGCCGCCATCAAAAATAGGGTGCATCCCGTGGAATGGACCCTATCCAATATGGACAATATGCGCCGTCAATTGAAATCCCTCGGCATCAGCTACGACTGGGACAGGGAAGTTGCCACTTGCCTGCCGGATTATTATAAATTCACCCAGTGGAGTTTTTTGCAATTATATAAAAACGGCCTGGCCTATAAAAAGAAAGCCGCGGTCAATTGGTGCCCCTCCTGCTCCACGGTGCTTGCCAACGAGCAGGTAGTGGACGGCGCCTGCGAGCGCTGCCATACTGCTGTGGAAAAGAAAAATCTTTCCCAATGGTTCTTTAAAATTACCGATTACGCCCAGCGTCTTTTAGACGATTTGGCGGAGCTGCCCGGTTGGCCCCAAAAGGTCAAGACCATGCAGGAATACTGGATCGGCCGCAGCACCGGGGTGGAAATCGACTTCAAAGTCG
>CALFRX010000010.1 GCA_937919295.1 uncultured Peptococcaceae bacterium
GTGGTTTATCTGCCCAAGGGGATTCCGGCTCTTATTTCTTTTATGGGCGCAATGTATGCCGGTAGCCCTTATGTCCCAGTGGATGCCCATATTCCTACGCTGCGCCTGACCAAGATCCTCCAAAGCCTGGCCCCCTGTACGGTCATTACCGACGCGTCCTTGGCGCCAAACCTTGAGGATTGCGGTGTCAGCGGTGTCAACGTCTGCTTCTATGACGATTTGGCTACCGCCGACATTGCTGACGAACTGATTGAAACAGCGCTTTCTCGGGTCACCGATGTTGATCCCATCTACATTATGTTTACTTCTGGTTCCACCGGTAATCCCAAAGGCGTCACCGTTTCCCACCGGGGTATCATTGACTATGCGGAATGGGTGGTCACCACCTTCCGCTATGACAGCAATACGGTTATGGCCAATCAGGCGCCCTTTTATTTTGATAATTCCACCTTTGATATATACGGTTCTTTACGCTGCGGTGCAAAGCTGATTTTAACGCCAGAAAGTCTCTTTCTGTTTCCCCTGAAACTGCCGCAGTTTCTTGCGGAAAACGAAATTACCTCCATCTTTTGGGTGCCCACGGTCATGATCAATGTAGCCAATTCCGGCGCCCTTGACCAGCAGCCCCTACCGCAACTGAAAACAGCGGCTTTTTGCGGGGAAGTGATGCCTAATAAACAGCTGAATATTTGGCGAGAACATTTGCCCCATTGCCTTTTCGCCAACTTATACGGCCCCACGGAGATCACCGACGTTTGTTCCTATTACCTTGTTGACAGAGCCTTTGACGACGCCGATCCGCTGCCCATCGGTAAGGCCTGCGAAAATATGCGTCTGCTCATCCTTACCGCAGAGGACAAGGAAGCTGTCGTGGGAGAACAGGGGGAACTGTGCGTGATCGGCAGCGGGGTCGCCTTGGGGTACTGGAAAGCGCCGGAACTTACCGCCAAAGCCTTTGTGCAAAACCCCTTAAACGACGCTTACCGGGAGATCATGTACCGCACCGGCGATTTGGCTTATCGCGGTGAAGACGGTCTCATCATGTTCCTGGGCAGAAAAGACCATCAGATCAAGCATAAGGGCAACCGCATTGAGTTGGGGGAAATCGAAACCGCCGCCATCTGTGTCAACGGCGTGGAAAACGCTTGCGCGATCTTTGATCACGAAAAGCAGGAAATCGTGTTGTTCGTCGAAACCACGTATACGCTGTCCCTACGTAAATTCAATTTGGAATTAAAAAAATACATCCCCCAATATATGTTGCCGGCAAAGTTGATTCCCATGGCAAAGCTGCCTCATACCGCCAATGATAAAATCGACCGCGTCACCTTAAGGGCAACCTTGCGGGATCACAAAGATACAGGAGGAAAAGATCATGGGTATTGCTGAAATCACAACAATAATTGACAAATACGTCAGGGAAAGATTTGAAATCGAAAGTGACGATCCCGATTATTCTGATGAGGTAAACCTCTTCGATTACGGTTATGTGGATTCTCTCGGCGCCGTGGAAATTATCATGTTTGTCGAGGAACACTTCGGTTGCCGGATTTCCCAGAAAGATATCTCAAAATACCCGATGAATACGGTCAGAGAAATCGCGGAGGTCGTCTTGGAAAAGCTCCAATAAACAGGAAAGGAATACCCGCATATGTGGTTTCTCCAGACAGATATATTGATCCGTATGCTGATTGCCTGCGCCATCGCGGCCATTGCCTTTGCCGTGGCCCGACACTATGGCAAAGAACAGCTGGCCATGAACGGCTTTCTGCTCCTTGATTTGCTGCTGATTTTGTACGTTTCCGAAAAACTCCTCGTTTTTTATATCGGTTACGTACTTATCACATACGGCTTTGTCGTGGCCCTTAAAAAGATCAAAAAAGGCCGCCGTTTTTGGTTTGTGCTCCTCTGTCTAAGTTGTCTCGTTCCGTTTCTCTATACACGAGCCACGGAATTCTTTGCTTTTTTACCCTATGGGCTGATCATGATCGGCATTGCCTATAATATGCTCAAAGCCATCGACGCCCTTTACTATACCTATTATACCGACGAGCCCATTCCTTTTTTGACTTACGCCAATTATATGCTCTTTTTCCCGGTGCTCACCGCCGGCCCTATTTTCCGTTACCGCGACTTTAAAAAAACGTTTTACGCGCCGGAACCGCTTAGCGTGGAGTCGGCTACCTATTTTACAAAGCGTTTTATCCTCGGCATGTTTAAAAAAGTCGTCGTGCTCGCCCTGATTTTCAGGCTGATGAATCATTGCGCGGTGCTGGAGGGCCATTGGTATCTGAGCCTTGCCATCACGGCTTTAAGTTACCTTACCCTCTACCTGGACATGTCCGGTTACGCGGATATCGCTATCTCCATGGGGGGTGTGATGGGGGTCAAAGTACCGGAAAACTTCAAACAGCCATTGAAAGCGCCTTCCTTTACCCAGTTTTGGCGCAATTGGCATATTACCCTCAGCGACTGGATCCGCGAACATATCTTCGTCGTTGTCAGCGGTAAGCGACTTCGGCGTATCCAAGGGGCGCTTATCGGCTTTTTCACAATGTTTTTCATGTGTTTATGGCACGGTTTTTCCATCGCCTATCTCATCGACGGGATTCTCCTCGGCGCTGTGATGGCCTCCGAAAATTTATTGGGGATCACCACGGTCAATAAGAGAAAGGTGAAAAAATCCTATTATATTTTCCGCTGTATTGCGGCCAATACCATCTTTGCCCTCAACAGTCTACTGCTCACCCTCGGCGCGCCCACGGCTTTGCAGGTGCTCAAGGGTTTTCTAATCTGGTAAGGAGGCGCAAATGAAAAAAGTACTTTCCTTTTTGAAGCGTTGCCGCTTCTTGCTGTTTTTGCTCATCGCCTTGCTCCTCCTGGACGTTTCTTTATCTGTTGTTTTTGACCGCTATACGATGACAAGCGGTAATTTCTCTCTTAACGACTATGAAATTACCCGGCGCGATCATCCGGAGGAGATTTGGGATAAAGTGTTCTACGGCAATTCCGCGGTGATTTCCGCTTATCGCGAAGATCTCAGTGATAGCGGTTACATCAACTTTGGTGTGGATTACGGCTCCTTAATCAGTCTACAAACGATTCTCGGCACCGATGAAGTCAGCATCGGCAGCAACCTTGTGGTCGGCCTTAACTGGGCCGCCATGTTCGATAATATGGAGACAAACCCCAACTATTTTTGGAACCGTTCTTTTTTGGAGCCCTACAGCTATTTTCAGCGGGATCGCCTCTATGCCGCCTTTACCGGGAAACTAAAATCCATGGCCACCGGCGACCCCTGGGCGGAGGGCAGTTATCGCGAACAAACAAAAAGTTACTATTACGCCGCTCTCTCCGATGAGGAATTGGCGGATAAAGTCGCGGAGTATGAGAAACGCTACTGGTCAACGGGGGTTGAGGGTTGCGGCGATAATTTGGCTTCACTGCAAAGGGTCATCGAACAATGTCAGGAAAAAGGCATTCACCTGCGGGTGGTGCTCATGCCTTGGAATCCCACGATTGAAAAACCCGAGGTCATATTGGAACTCAACGATGCCATCAAAAGCATCTGCGCCGATAGCGGCATTGAGGTTCTCGACCTTTCCGATACATTTGAGGCTGATTGCTTCTATGACCTCGGTCATATGAACTATGAATACGGCTCTCATCGGTTTATGGAGGTGATCGACCCATGGCTTCAATGATCCGTAAAATCCGGGCATTCCTCGGCACACCCTTGGGTATTGTGGTGGAGGCCCTTGTTTACGCCGCCATGCTGATTTTGATTATGAGCTTCTTTACCGGCAACGGCCTGTTTATCTATGAAGCGTTTTAAAGGAGGAGATACCATGGTCACGATTCGCCCGGCACAAGAACAGGATATATCATCACTGCTGAAGCTTTATGATACTCTCTATGCCCTCCTGATCGACGAATACGGTTACCCTTTTTCCTTCCACAGAGAAGAAAACGAAAAGATGCTGGCCGTGCAAATGAAATCGAGGTTTTGCTGCCTTTATGTGGCGGTAGCCGAGGAACAGTTGATCGGCTTTGTGCACGGTTCCGTTTCGAAACTGGAGCGACGTTTGACGTATGGAGATCAAAAGACCATCGGCCGCATCGACGATATCTATGTCAACGATGATTATCAGGGCTGGGGCGTGGCCGCGCTGCTGTTGCAAGCAGCGGAAGATTGGTTTTCAGAAGAAGGTATTTCTCTTGTGGAAAGTTATATCCTTTGTGCGAATCCCCGCTCCCTGCGTTTTCACGAAAACCATGGTTACGAGGCCGCAGTCTACCGGACGCTGAAAAAACTCTGACGCTCTTCGGCGGCATTATCTAAAAAAGCCTATTGTTGGATAGGCTTTTTTTTCTTTGTCTGGGCTTCCTGCCAGTTTTTTATCATCGGTCCAACGCGTGTTAGATCTCTTGTGCCTTGACTTTGCCCGGGGTTTATATTAAGCTAAAAACAGAAAAAGTTATGATTTTTTGCTCAATGTATGATAATTTTCTTTGAAAGGAGTGGTGATGATGTTGCAGAATCGCCTGAAGGTTTTTTCGGAAGCAGAGATGGAACAGATTCATCAAAACGCTTTGCTGCTTTTACAGAAGAAAGGAATCGTGTTTCAGGGGGATGATGCCGTAACGTGTTTTGCCCGGCACGGCGCCGCCGTATCAGGTCATACGGTTTTTCTGGCCGCGGATATGATAGAAGATGCCTTGTTTCAGTGTCCCCCCTCCTTTTTGCTGGAAGCGCCGGAAAAGAGTCGCAGTGTTACGGTAGGGGAGGGCTTGTTGATCCACCCCGCCGGCGGTGAAATCTTCATCGCTGATCCCGACGGCCGACGTCACAGTCCTGTTTTGGCGGATTACGCCGCCATTCAAACCGTCTATCAGTATTGTGACGAAATCAATATTGGCGGTTCCAAACCGTTGAATCCCATCGATAAGGATGACCGGGTCAAAGGGCTTTATCTCACTTTGGCCGCCATGCGCCATTGCAATAAGCCGCTTTTGACGCCGGTGGAGGAAATGGATGAGCGGCAATTGGAATGTTTGAAACTGTATCAAATCCTCTACGGGGACGACGATATTTTTGAAAAACACTATGTGACCTGGCATCCTGTTTGTTCCGCGTCGCCTTATTGTTATCCTGCCCACGCCAGCGACGGCATTCGTCTTTTTGCCGAGCGCAACCAGCCGGTGGTTCTCGTTTCCGCGCCCATGAGCGGCATTACCGGGCCGGTACAGCTCTATTCCACTGTGGTGCTGGCCTTGGCCGAGCTGTTGGCGGGTATCGTTTACGCCCAACTGATTCGTCCCGGCGTACCGGTGGTTCCCTCCGCTTCCCTAACTTACGGCAATATGCGTTACGCGACTTGGGAATGTGCCGCCCCCGATACGGCGCTGCTCCTTGGCGGGATGATTCAGCTCTTTCGCGAATACTATAAACTGCCGGCCCGGGCCCAAACCGGCGTCACCAGTTCCAAAACCGTGGATTATCAGGCGGGTCTCGAAACCATGCAGAGCTTTTTATTCACCGCTCTTTGCGGCGTCAATCTTACCAGCCAGTCCGTGGGTAGTCTCGCCAATTTGCTGACCCTTTCCCCGGAAAAAACAGTGATCGACAATGAGATGATATCCCGGGTTCGTTATATGTTAAAGGGCATGGCCACCGACGAAAGCGCTTTCGCGTTAGATGATATACTGAAAACAAAAGCCGGCGGTGACTTCATGACAGCGCCCTCCACTTTGGCTCATTTTAAAGACGGCTGGCAGCCTATTGTTTCCGACTGGCGTTCCTATGACACCTGGGCTGATGACGGCGCCAAGGGTATTCAAGAGACGGCCAAGGATAAGGTTAAGGAGATCTTGGCCAATGCACCGGATTCGCTTCTCGACCCCTGCCAGGAAAAGATGATGACGGACTACATCCGTCATATTGAAAAGAAGCATAAAATCGTTTAACGGTGATGATCAAGGCCGGCTCCGCTTTAGCGGAACCGGCCACTTTCTTGTACCATCAAAAAACATGGAAAGTTTACTTGACATTTTGAGAGAATGTGGTATGATCACATATGGAAAGCATGCTTTCCATGGGGAGGGGAGGACAACGAAAAACTATTTGGCGGAAATTCGCAAGCAACGCGGCATCAGGCAGGAAACTTTGGCTGCGGCTTTAGAGGTATCGCGGCAAACCATTGGTTCGCTGGAAAACGGGCGCTACAATCCATCCATTCTTTTGGCCTTTAAAATTGCCCGCTATCTTCAGTTGAACATCGAAGATATTTTTATTTATGAGGAGGAAAAAACGGATGAAGAAGAGTCATCGTGACGATTACGCTGCCTTGGGTGGGATCCTCCTTTTGGCATTGGGTTTGATCCTGCTGAAAACCGAGACGATGTCAGAAGGTGTTTTGCGGGCGCTGCCCTATATCTGTATGGGCTTGGGCTGTGGTATTTTCGGTCAGGGAATGGGCAATATCATTGGCGCAAGAGCCTTGAAAAATGATCCCGACCGCGTCAAACAGATTGAAATCGAACAGCAGGACGAACGCAATGTGACCATCGCCAACCGGGCCAAAGCCAAAGCTTTTGATATGATGATTTTCGTCTTTGGCGCGCTTTTGGTCACCTTTGCTTTGATGAACGTTGATCTCGTTGTGATTTTACTGCTTGCTTTTACGTATCTGTTCATCGTTTTTTACAGCGTTTATTTTCGCGGGAAATATGAAAAAGAAATGTAAATATAGAATCATAAAAAAGCATAACCACCCATGAAAGAGGTGGTTATGCAGAGAACAGGTTCTGCTTTGTGGAACCTGTTTTTTGGTTTTTGTTCGTTGGTTTATTCGGGAATCCCGTAGAAACAGCGTTTTGGGGAATCTATTTTTTCTTCCTTTTTTAATTCTTTGATGGCTTTGCTCACAACCTCTTTATCGAGGCCCGCGGCTTCGGCAATGTCGCCGGGGCGCAATGGCTTACCGGCATCTTTCAGTGTTTTTAATACAGCTTCTTTGGCATCCATTGGTCAATACCTCCGTCATTTGTTTTTTTTATCATACCACAAAAAAGAGGGAAATATAGTACTATTTTATGAAAAAGCGGGAAGATTTCAATGATTTTTGCACAGGCTTTCCTTGACAGAAGGGGAGCCATTGTATAAAATAGAAAGGCGCGCGGGCGTGGCGGAATTGGCAGACGCGCCAGACTTAGGATCTGGTAGGTAACTGTGCAGGTTCAAGTCCTGTCGCCCGCACCAATAAGCGAAAGACCGTTGACTTTTGTCAACGGTCTGAGGCCGTCGACAAAGTCTGATGCGCGGCGAACCCCTTGCCCCACGACTGTTTGCGTACATCCAGGTACGCGGCGCAGCCGCAGGTCAATGCGTTCACCGTGCCTAAGCCTTTCTCGAC
>CALFRX010000011.1 GCA_937919295.1 uncultured Peptococcaceae bacterium
CATAAATTTCAGCTGAAGCCACCTATATGATGTAGGTGGCTTCAGGCTATTAATGAAGACGGATCAGGATGCTCTAAAATACACGGCGAATCCTCTGCCCCGCGGCGGTACGCTTAACTTTAGGAAATACCTAAGGTATTTGCCAAAAAAGACAAAACCATTCTTAACAGATGGTCGTCCTGTTCAAAAAAGTCCGGTTATGCCTGCTTTTTTCTTTAAGGCTTTAAGCTGATTTTACCGAAGAAGCGCAAAGCGAAAACACTGCGCCTTGGATGTACGGTTAGGATAAGAACAAATCAATAATAATAAATAGTTAAATAATCAAAGAAATAATGCAGATATAAAATATAGGTTATAAATATAGGTTATAAATATCATTAGGAGGGTGGTACATTGAAAAAGTCATTTAAGAAAACCGATGGCAGTCAAAGTGCAACAAAAACAAAGAGCTTGACAAATAAAATACTGATCAAGACAATGGTTGCGCTGTTTTTTGTCATGTTGGTGGTAATTGTTACGCTGAGCGTGGTTTTACAAAATGCTTTTACACAAAAGCAGGAAAATGAGATTAGAGAAATTGCAGCGTATAACAGCGAAATGGTCGTGAGCTATTTGGAGAAGATGGATAACTTTTCGAAATCATTGGCGAACAACGTTGCGAATTACAGGAGTTTCGACTATGATACGGCGGACAAACTGCTTCGCGATTCGTTAGAAAGCGTTTTGGTGGATGAAAACATCTTTTCGGCCTATTACGCCTTTGAACCAAATATGTATTTCCCCGATACGCCCAACGGCTTATCCTACTATGTATACAGGGACGGCAGCGATATGGCCATTGATGTGTTAAACGATTATGACATCTATAACACCGGAGAATACTATGCTGTTTCAAAGGAAAAAATGGCCGCGCATATTACGGAACCATACAACTATGAACTGACCAATGGCGAAGTTGTTTGGCTCGTTACCCTGAGCAATCCTGTGTTCAATGAAGACGGAGAGTTTATGGGGGTTGCCAACTGTGATATTTTAGCCGATGTCTTTTTGGAATTAAAGTATGATATGGCTGGTTATGAAACGTCTGAAGGCTGTCTTTTTACCCAAGAAGGTACCTACCTTGTGGATACAGCCAACAAAGACAATGAGGGAGTACCATTTGAGGTAACCAATAAAGGTGATGCGGAAAGACTCGACGCCATCAAAAATACAGCGGAAACCCAAATTGATGGCGTTGATCCGCAAACCTTGAACAAGGCAATCATCTACAATATGCCCGTGAAGGTAGAGGGGATTGATAAAACCTGGTCGTATCAGTTTTCCCTGGATGAATCCGAAGCTTATCAGTCCGTCAGAAAGATCATCATCCTGGTAGTTTCCATTACCTTAGCTGGTATCCTCCTCCTTGCGTTCATTATTTTTAGAAATCTTAGAAAATCTTTGGCGCCAGTGGGTCATATCGTTAAAAACATCGAACAGATCGCAACAGGCAATCTCCGAATAGAAAAGGCTAGTTCCTACTCCAACGACGAACTGGGGAAACTGACCAAAATTAACGAAGATACTGCGGATGTTCTAAATAGTTATATCGGCGAAATCTCAGAAGTACTAACCAAAATCTCCAATGGAAATCTTAATCAGACGGTTACCAGGGAATACATCGGCGACTTTAACGAAATCAAAGTGAGCCTAAATAGCATCATAAAATCACTAAACAGTATTTTCGTGGAAATGGATATGTCCGCGGATCAAGTCTTTGAAGGGGCAAACCAGGTATCGGAAGGCGCTCAGTCCCTTTCCCAAGGCGCGGCGGAGCAAGCCGGCGCCATCGAGGAACTTTCCGCCACGATCAATGAGATTACGGCACAAATAAAATTCAACGCGGAAAACGCGGCGAAGGCCAAGGAAATTTCACTCCTCAATGGACAGACTACCGCCGAGGGCAAAGTACAAATGGATCTGATGATCAAGGCCATGGATGAAATTAGCAACGCC
>CALFRX010000012.1 GCA_937919295.1 uncultured Peptococcaceae bacterium
AGCCATTCTTTTTTACTTTTAAGAGATATGTACCCAAAAATTGCCATCCGCAGCCCGCAGGCGCTTATACCGGTGAAGTTTCCGCGGCGATGCTTGCCTATAGCGGCTGCTCTTACTGTCTTGTCGGTCATTCGGAGCGGCGCCAATATTTCAAAGAAGACAGCGCTTTTCTGAAAGCGAAGATCGTAGCTTTAAAAGAACTGGGCTTGATTCCCGTTTTCTGTGTCGGCGAATCCTTGCGCCAGCGGGAGGATCGCTCCTTCGGTAAAGTCCTTGCCGCCCAGTTAAGCGAAGCTTTAACAGGTATCGACGGTCTGCAACAGGATAATCTGATCATTGCTTATGAACCGGTTTGGGCCATCGGTACCGGTAAAACGGCGACACCGGCCGATGCCGATGAAACCATGGGTCTGATCCGTGAAATTTTACAAAAGATCTCTTTGTCCAGGGATATTTCCCTGCTTTACGGCGGTTCGGCCAAACCTGAAAACGCCGAAACGCTCTTGGCGCAAAGCAATATCGACGGTTTATTGATCGGCGGCGCTTCGCTGAAACCCGCGGATTTTGCCGCCATGACAAAAGCCGGAACATGAGGTGTCAATGATGGATAAAAAACCGACAATGCTGTTGATTTTAGACGGCTTCGGCTGCAGTGCAGACAAAGCCGGCAACGGTGTGGCAGCAGCGAAAAAACCCCATTTCGATCACTACTGGGAAACCTACTGCCACGGTTATCTGAATGCTTCCGGTCTCTCTGTGGGTCTGCCCAAAGATCAGATCGGCAATTCCGAGGTCGGTCATATGAATATGGGCGCCGGGCGCGTGGTCTATCAGGATCTCACCCGTATCAGCAAAGAGGTGGCGGAGGGTACATTTTACCAAAATTGCGTGCTCAATGATGCTTTGCGCTACGCTGCCGAAAAAGGTAAAACCGTACATCTGATGGGTTTGCTCTCCGACGGCGGCGTCCACAGCCATATCAACCATGTCATGGCCCTTTTGGATCTGGCGAAGGCAAAAGGTTTCAAGGATATCGCGCTCCACGCTTTCCTCGACGGCCGTGATGTGCTCCCTACTTCGGCGTTAGAGTATCTTGATGAGATCAGCGAAGCGATGACCGCAAAAGCCACCGGCAGGATCGCCACGATTATGGGGCGCTACTATGCCATGGATCGTGATAAACGCTGGGAACGGCTACAAGTGGCTTATGAAGCCCTGGTGGAAGGGGCGGGAGCGGTATGCGCCGATTATCGCGAAGCCATCGAAAAATCTTATGCCGCCGGCATTACCGACGAGTTCGTCAAACCCATCATTATGGAAAACGGCGCCAAAGTCGAAGACGGCGATGTGGTGATCTTTTTTAATTTCCGCACCGACCGCGCCCGGGAAATGCTCTGGGCATTCAAAGATCCGGATTTTCCGGGATTTGAGCGTAGTCACCTTCCCGCAACGTACTATGTCTGTTTTACCCAATGCGACGCCGCCTACGATGTGCCCGTTGCTTTTCCAAAATTACCCATTGCCAACAACCTTGGCTCCTATGTCGCCGCCTGCGGCAAAACCCAGCTGCGCATCGCCGAAACGGAAAAATACGCCCATGTGACGTTTTTTTTTAACAGTCAAATAGAGCCACCCTATCCCGGAGAGGAGCGCATATTGATCCCCTCGCCGAAGGTGGCTGCTTACGATGAGGTACCGCAGATGAGTGCTGCCGGCGTTACCGAAGCCGTTCTGGCGGAAATCGCCAAAGATAAATTTGATCTGATCATTTTGAATTTTGCCAATCCCGATATGGTGGGCCATACCGGCAATCTTGCCGCTGTGACCGAGGCCATCGAATTCGTTGACCGTTGTGTCGGTGAAATCGTCGAGGCTGTTTTGGCCAAGGACGGCGAAGTTTTTCTTACTGCCGATCACGGCAACGCTGAAAAAATGTTTGCCGATAACGGCGGTCCCTATACGGCTCATACCAATAATCCGGTACCTTATATCATCATCAGCAAGCAGCAACACACAGGCCGGGAAGGATGTGCCCTCTGCGATATCGCGCCGACCCTCCTCTCCCTGATGCATCTACCCAAGCCAGCGGAGATGACGGGGGAACCCATTGTGAAAGCGGTAAAATAAGCTGTATATTAATATTTTATTTCATTGATATATAATATAAAAAATATTAGAGGTGTAAAAAATGTCATTGATCTATGATGTGAACGCGAGAGAAGTTCTTGATTCCCGGGGGAATCCCACTGTGGAAGTGGAAGTTTTTTTGGAAGATGGTACCATGGGCCGGGTGATTATCCCTTCCGGCGCCTCCACCGGCGCTCATGAAGCCGTGGAACTGAGAGACGGTGAAAAAGGCCGCTATCTCGGTAAAGGTACTTTAACGGCGGTGGATAACGTCATGAATGTGATCGCTCCCGAAGTTATCGGCATGAGCGCTTTTGATCAGGTCGCCATTGACCGGCAGATGATCGAGCTTGACGGCACACCCAATAAAGGCAAACTCGGCGCCAACGCCATTTTAGGTGTTTCCCTGGCCGTGGCCAAAGCCGCCGCCAATGCTCTTGATATGCCCTTGTACCAGTATATCGGTGGTGTCAACGCCAAGGAACTGCCTGTTCCCATGATGAATATTCTAAACGGCGGCAAACACGCCGCCAATAACGTGGATATACAGGAATTTATGGTCATGCCTGTGGGCGCCGCTTCTTTCCGGGAAGGCCTCCGCATGGGCGCGGAAATCTACCATCACCTGAAAAAGGTGCTGAAAGCCAAAGGCCTGCTTTCCGGCGTTGGCGACGAAGGCGGTTTCGCGCCGAATCTCGATACCAACGAAGAGGCTTTGGCCGTGATCGTTGAAGCCATCAAAGAAGCCGGCTATGTGCCCGGGGAAAACGTGTGCCTCGCCATCGATGTGGCTGCTTCCGAGATTTATAAAGACGGCAAATATCAATTAGCCGGTGAGAATAAAGCCAAAACCAGCGAAGAAATGGTGCAATACTACGGCTACCTTTGTGAAAAATATCCCATCGTTTCCATTGAAGACGGTCTGGATGAGGACGATTGGGACGGTTGGCAGTTGATGACCGAAAAATTAGGTGGCAAGATTCAGATCGTTGGCGATGACATTTTTGTC
>CALFRX010000013.1 GCA_937919295.1 uncultured Peptococcaceae bacterium
GTATCGTCGGGGATGTTTTGGGGAAATATCATCCCCACGGCGACGGCTCTGTTTACGACGCCCTCGTCCGCATGGCCCAGGATTTTAGTATTCGCTATCCCTTGATCGACGGCCACGGCAACTTCGGCTCCATTGACGGTGACAGCGCCGCCGCCATGCGTTATACGGAAGTGCGTCTTCAGAAAATCGCTTTGGAAATGATGGCGGATATCAACAAGGAAACGGTGGATTTCGTCGCCAACTATGACGAAAGCGAAAGGGAACCGGCGGTACTGCCGGCAAAAGTCCCGGCTCTGCTGGTCAACGGCTCCTCCGGGATCGCCGTGGGCATGGCCACCAATATTCCGCCCCATAATCTGACGGAAGTCATCAACGGCCTTGAGGCTTTGCTTGACGACCCGGAAATCACGATCCCCCAGTTGATGGAGCATATCAAAGGCCCTGATTTCCCCACCTACGGCAGTATCATGGGGAAGAGCGGCATTTTAGAAGCCTACACTACCGGCCGGGGTACTGTCCGTATGCGAGGCAAAGCCCACATCGAAGAGATGAACAACGGCAAAACCAGGATTGTCATCACGGAAATTCCTTATCAGGTCAATAAAAAGAACCTCATCGAAACCATTGCCAACCTGGTAAGAGATAAAAGAGTCGACGGCATCACCGATTTACGGGACGAGAGCGACCGCACCGGTATGCGTGTAGTCATTGAATTGAGAAAAGACGTCGTACCCCAGGTGATCCTGAATCAATTATACAAACATACCCAGCTCCAGGATAGTTTCGGTATCATCATGCTGGCTTTGGTGGGCGGCGAACCGAAAATCTTAAACTTGAAACAGGTGCTCCAGGAATACATTAAGCACCAGATTGAAGTCGTGACCCGCCGCTGCGTCTTTGAACTCAAAAAAGCCAAGGAAAGAAAAGAGATCGTCGAAGGCTTAAAGATCGCCCTTGATAACATCGATGAAGTCATTCGCATCATCAAGAGCAGTCGCGATAAAAATGTCGCCAAAAAAGCCCTCTGCGACGCCTTTGCTTTCAGCGAGCGCCAAGCCCAGCATATCCTTGAAATGCAGCTCCAGCGTCTCACCGGTCTCGAACGAGAAAAGATCGAAGCTGAACTGGCGGAACTGATCAAGACCATTGCCTGGCTGGAAGAAGTCTTGTCTGACCAGAACCTGGTGATCAAGATCATCAAGGAGGAATTGCTTAGGGTAAAGGAAAAATACGGCGACGAGCGGCGCACCGTCATTGAGGTCGACGCCAAAGATCTCGACATCGAAGATCTCATCGCTGAGGAAGATACGGTGATTACCGTCACCAGCAGCGGTTATATCAAACGCCTGAATCCCAACGTCTACCGCAGTCAGCGCAGGGGCGGCAAAGGGGTGATGGCCATGACCACGAAGACCGAAGATTATCTGGAAAGCCTCTTCATCGCTTCCACCCACGATTACTTGATGGTCTTCACGGAAAACGGCCGGGTTTACCGGCTGAAAGTCCACGAAATTCCCGAAAGCAGCCGTACCTCCAAGGGAACTGCGATTATCAATCTGATCAATGTCAGCGGTGAAGACCGGGTGAAAACGATATTCCCCATCAAGAGTTACGACGAAGACCGCTATCTCCTGATGGTTACCTTAAAAGGTCTGGTCAAAAAAACTCCCTTGAAAGAATACGATTCTAATCGCAAAGACGGAATTTTAGGCATCTCCTTAAACGAAGGCGACGGTCTTTTGGGCGTCCGCCTCATCGAAAAAGGCGATGAAATCATGCTCTCCACCAAGCGGGGCTATTCCATCCGCTTTAAAGAAGGTGAAGTCCGAAAAGTCAGCCGCGTCAGCAAAGGTGTTCGCGGCATCCGCCTCGCTCCCGATGATATTCTCGTCAGCATGGACGTGATCAATCCCGATGAAGCCGATAACCAGTATGTACTCTGCGTCTCGGAAAAAGGATATGGCAAGCGGACCAATCTTTCCGAATACAGCATCGTACACCGGGACGGCAAAGGCATCTATACCCTGAAGGTAACGGCCAAAACCGGTTTGGTGGCCGCGATCCGTGTTGTTTCCGAAGACCAGGAAGTGATGTTCATCAGCAGAGAGGGCATCATCATCCGCACCAAGGTGAAGGAGATCCCCGTGATCGGCAGAAATACCCAAGGTGTTACCATCATGAAAGTAGCCAATGAAGATTTCGTCAAATCCATGGCCATCGTTGTCAATGAATCCGAGGAGCCGGCGGATCTTGCCGACGTTAACGAAGATTCACTGATTGATGAAAATTAATGGAGGAACCATGATACAAAAGCGGCTGGAAGACCTCGGCATCGACCGACGCATTTTATTTTATATTTTTTTCGGCCTGGCCCTTCTGGGTATCGGCCATTACGTCAAAGAGCTTTGGCTTGGTTTGAATACGTTTTTCGATGTGATCAAACCCGTGGTTTTCGGCTTTGTCTTCGCTTTTATTCTTAACGTGCTGATGCGCTTTTTAGAACAGCGCTTCTTCGATAAGATTGCTGCGAAACACCGGCTTTTTGCCAGCGTTGAGCGTATGGTGTCCATGGCCGCCACGTTTCTCATTGTTGCGTCGTTTTTATCCCTGTTTTTCGTGATGGTCCTGCCTCAGTTTATCGAGAGTCTGAGCGCCCTTGGTCAGAAGCTTCCCGATTACGCCGAAAAATTCTATCTTTGGACCGAAGGGATATTCTCCTTTTATAATTTGGATTCGCTGCTCTTAAACGAAGTGGCCAAATCAGCTTCGTCCCTGATCGACTCTTTGGTCAAGGGGCTCCAAAATGCCGTGCCGAATATCTTTGGGTTCACGGTCAGCCTCGCCAACGGTATTTTCAACGTGGTCTTCGGCCTCATCTTTTCCCTCTATATGCTGGCGGGGAAAGAAAAGCTCCTGGCGGGGATCAATCGCTTTGCCGACTGTTTTTTGCCGGAACGCTTCAACAACAAAGCCCGCACTGTTTTGGAGATCTCCAACGAAACCTGCAGCCGTTTTATTGAGGGCCAGGCTCTCGACGCCCTCTGTTTGGGGATTTTATCTTTTGTCGTCCTGAGCATCATGCAGATGCCCTATGCCCTGGTCATTGCCGTAACTTTGGCCATCACCAACCTGATTCCCGTGGTTGGCCCTTGGTTTGGGGCCATTCCCTGCGTTTTGATTACCTTTGTCATCAGTCCTTTTAAGGCACTGATCCTGAGCATCACCATCATCATTCTGCAGGAAGTCGAAAACAAACTGATTTACCCGAAAATTGTCGGTAACCGCGTCGGCATTGACGGCATTTGGGTTCTGATCGGCGTGATCTGTGGCGGCAAGCTTTTCGGCCTGATCGGCATCATCATCGGCGTGCCGACCTTAGCCGTAGCTTCCCGGTTGATTCATGAAAAGATGGCCCATCATAAATGCGAAAAAGTAAAGATTGATTGAAAAAAACGGGAATATAGATATTTTGGAGAAATTTGTCATGGTTCCGTATTGTCAAAAAGCGCGTTTGGGTATATGATAAATAACAAACTAACCTTGCAAAAGCCATGGAGGGAAACATGAAACTTCAAGAGTATTTTCTATTGCCCGGTCCTACCAATGTACCGCCCAATGTGATACGCGCCATGTCGAGGCAGATGATCAATCACCGCGGTCCGGAATTCAAAGAAATTCTCAGCGGTGTTACCGATAAAATCAAGAAGGTCTTTCGGACGGAAGGCGAAATTTTTACTCTTACTTCCTCCGGCACCGGTGGTCTCGAAGCGGCTGTGGTTAATTTTATCAATCCTGGTGATAAAGTCATCGTCGCCTCCATCGGCAATTTCGGCGAACGCTTCCGAGATATTGCGAAGATGTACGATGCGGAAGTGGAATTCATCGATTTTGGCTGGGGTAACTGCATTGATCCCCAGGTCATCGCGAAGCGGCTGAGGGAGGATACGGATCATCAGATCAAAGCCGTGCTATGTCAGCATAACGAAACCTCCACCGCCATCGTTAACCCTATCCGGGAAGTGTCCGCGGCCCGGGGTGACCACCCTGCCCTACTCATTGTGGATAGCGTTTCCGGCCTGGGAGCGGCACCCTTTGATATGGACGGCTGGAAGGTCGATGTGGCCGTTACCGGCTCCCAAAAGGCCTTTATGTCTCCGCCGGGATTGGCTTTTATCGCCGCCAACCAGCGGGCCATGGAAATCGCCAAAAAGAATCAAAACCACAAATTCTATTTCGATCTGATGAAAGCCAAAGAGATGCTGGAAAAAGGGCAAACTCCTTTTACACCGGCGATTTCGGTGCTTTTCGCCGTAGAGGAAGCCTTGGACCATATCGAGGAAGTCGGTATCGACGCTGTTGTCGCCGATCATTATAAACATCGCAACCTGGTGCGGACAGGATTAAAAGCCATGGGACTGAAACTGTTGGCCCCCGACGAGATCGCTTCTCCCGCCGTAACGGCGGTGGCCTGTCCGGAGGGGATTGATCCGCTAAGGTTAAGAAAAGTACTGCGGGAAAAATACAACATCATCATCGCCGGCGGCCAGGGTAAATTTGCCGCCAATACCTTCCGCGTCGGCCATCTCGGCGCGGTGCAAAGCATGGATCTGATCACCGTCATCGCTGGCCTCGAATTGGCCCTGACGGAACTCGGCGCCGACATTACCCTTGGTAAGGCCGTCGCCGAAATGGAAAGAGAAATGTTACGCTATTGATGCTCCATGAAAAAAGTGTGCCGCGGCGTTGGATAACGAAAAGCGGCACTTTTTGATTGCAAATTTTCCATATCGGTAAAGTCCTTGCCATTTTTCATGGAATGAAGTATCATTGGAACAATATGAACAATGCTTTCATGTGATAATAGAAGGGAAAACAGATCATGGCCAAATCTCAAGGGATCATTACCCGCCTGCTAAAACGGTATTTCGTCGACGCCATGAGCGCCATGGCCTTAGGGCTTTTCGCCTCGCTGATCATCGGGCTGATCATGTCACAGCTTAGCCGTATTCCCCACCTGGAGTTTCTCGCTTATTTTACAGAAGTCCTGAGCGCTACTTCGCCGGTGGTGGGCGGTGCCATCGGCGCGGCCATTGCCTGGGGTTTAAAGGGAAAACCCCTGGTGGTCTTTGCCGCTGTGGCCGCCGGGGCCTACGGCTATACCATGGGCGGCCCTGTCGGTGCGTATCTTGGCGCGGTGGTTGGCGCGGAAATCGGCAATCTCATTGCCGGTAAGACCAAAGTCGATATTGTGTTGGTTCCCCTTGCCGTGATCATTGCCGGGGGTGTCGCTTCGTATCTCGTAGGCCCCTATATCCAGTCCTTCATGCTGACACTGGGCAATTTCATCAATCACGCCACAGAACTGGCACCTTTTCCCATGGGCATTGTCGTCGCCGTTGTGGTGGGGATGATCCTGACCGCGCCGCTGAGTTCCGCGGCGCTCTGCATCATGCTTGATCTCAGCGGCCTTGCCGCCGGCGCCGCCGCAGTGGGCTGTTCGGTGCAGATGATCGGCTTTGCCGTAATGAGCTATAAAGAAAACGGCATCGGCAGTCTGATCTCCGTGGGCATCGGCACTTCTATGCTGTATTTCGGCAACATCATGCGCCGGCCTTTGATCTGGCTGCCCACCATCATTGTTTCGGCGGTTCTTGGCCCTGTTTCCACCTGTCTTTTTCACATGACGAATACGGCCACCGGCGCCGGTATGGGGACTTCGGGTCTGGTAGGCCAGTTCGGCGCTTTTGCCGCCATGGAACCGGTCATGGGCGCCCAGAATACGCTGATCGCCATCGCGCTGATGCACTTTATTCTCCCCGCCGTACTAACCTTAACCGTTACCCATCTGATGAGAAAAAAACACTGGATCAAGCCGGGAGATTTGACTTTGCCGGATATCAGTAAATAAAGTAAATAAAGGTAAGAACGGTATCTTTAAGTTAGAGCGTTATGAAAAAATAAGTCGGTTGCTGAATAGAGTCAGCAACCGACTTTCGGTTGTAAAGAGAATCGCCATTCGGTGTTTTATCATGAAACTTAGACGTTAAAGCGGAAGGTGACGATGTCGCCGTCGGCCATCACGTAATCCTTGCCCTCCAGGCGGACGAGACCCTTTTCCTTGGCTGCAGCGATGCTGCCGTAGGTCTCAAAATCCTTGTAATTGACGACCTCAGCTCGTATGAAGCCCCGCTCGAAGTCGGTGTGGATTTTCCCGGCGGCCTGCGGTGCCTTGGTGCCCTTTTTGATGGTCCAGGCTCTCGATTCGTCTTCTCCAGAGGTTAAGAAGCTGATCAGTCCCAATAAGCTGTAGCTGGCTCGAATCAGTCGTTCCAGGCCGGATTCGCTTAATCCCAATTCCTCTAAGAAGAGCATTTTTTCTTCATCGTTGAATTCGGC
>CALFRX010000014.1 GCA_937919295.1 uncultured Peptococcaceae bacterium
TTTACCGTAAGCGTTTTTGAAGTTATAGATCATCGTAAAGGCTTCGGCGCGGGTGGCGTTGCCTTGGGGCGTAAAGCGGAAGCTGCCGTTGCCGTTGCTGTAGCCGTTGATGATGCCATCTTTCTGCATGGATCTGACGGCGTCTTTGGCGTAATCGGCGATATTATTTTCATCGGTGAAGGTAACAGGCGGCTTGCTGTTGTTGGAAGTGAGCTCCATTGCAACGACGGCACGGTAGAGGATGGCGGCCATCTGTTCTCTGGTGATCTTCTGGTTGGAGCCGAAGATGGTTTTCTCCATACCGTTTACATAACCCATCTTTGTGGCCCAACCCACATATTTTGAGGCCCAGCTGGGAACATCGGTAAAAGCATAATTTCCGGCGTATTGTTCCAAATTGGTTTCGCTTTCCATCAGTCTCGCCAAAATCGTTACAAATTCCGCTCTCGTAATGGAGTTGGCGGGTCTTATTTGATAGCTTAACCCGTCGCTGTTGGCATAACCGGTGACGATACCTGCCTTAAACAGGGCGGCAATATTTTGGTAATACCAGGCAGTACAGGAAAGATCACTTAAAGTATGATAAATATGGAGATAGGCATAATCATCAAAAAGGGTGTCGTTGCTACTGTTGTTTTCAACACTGAGCGGAGAAACGTTTTGGGCGTTGCTACCGCCATAGAAGAGGGTTCCGGGGGTATAGCTGATTCTCTGGGGCGGATCAGCGGAGAGGAAAAACAAGCTATCACCGCCTTTGGCAATGATATCCCCGCTAAAGTACTGGAAGGCGACGGTGTCGATCCCCGAGGATTTGGCATCAGCGCCGCCGTAGGCCACAATCGAACCGCTCTGTACCGCCAGGGTGCCGCCGCAGAAGATCCCATCGGAAGAGTGCTTTTGGTTGTTGTCGCAGGTGCCTCCCTGGGTGACGAGCTTCCCGGTACCGTTTCCGTTGCTGTAGATGGTTAAGTTGTACCAAGCACAAAGGCCGCTGCTGCTGTATTCATCATCATTATAGGTACTGGTAAGGCTGTTGGTGGTACCTTGGGCCAGGCAGATCGTGGTATCCTTGAGCAAAGCCAGGGCGTCGGGAGCCGAAGTGGTGAAAGAGAAGCCTTTTAACGTCAGGATGTAGCTGCCTACATCGGCGTTATAGGCGGAACTCCATTTGTCGCTCTGACCGCTGTAGACGGTGGTGCCTTTTTCGTTTTCATCGATACCTGTGTACATTTTGCCATCTTCGCTGTCGTAAAACAGCGTGTAGTTCTCCGTAGCTGCCGTAGAGACGGTTTCCGCGGCGACGGCTGCGCCAACGCCTGTGGCCAGCCATAATAGTGAAAATAGAGATACCGCGAACAATAAAAGATATTTTTTGTAGTTCATTTTTTCCCCTTTCTTGTGATCCGTCACAACCATTTATCTATTCAGATTTTAGCATAAAAGAAATGAAAACGCTACATAAAAATGAAAAGTATTGTAGATTTTTTGCATTTTTGCTAAAATGAATAAAAGATCGTGAGGTGGCTGAGATGAGATTAACCATACGGGTTGCGGATCCCGCAGGTAACATAACAATATTGGTGAAGACTTCGGTCAAAAAAGAAGCGTACGCATCCCTTGCCGGGAAGCTTCTGACCCTAATCGACGGTGCGGAGCATGTTGGCTTTTTGGTAACGCCCCGGTGTGGCGGCGCAATACGGCTCCAGATGATGGGTGGCGAATTCTGCGGCAACGCTTTGCGCAGCGCGGCTCTTTTTTATGGCCTGGAACAGGGCAGAAGTGGAGAGACGCGGGTGATGACGGAGATCAGCGGCGTGAATAGGCCCCTGCCGGTTTTGGTTGACGCGGAAAAGAACACGGCTGTCGCCGCCATGCCTTTGCCCAAGCGCATTGTCCCCATACCTTTTCGGGGCGGCGAAGCGGAAGCCGTATTTTTTGATGGTATTGTCCATGTGGTTACCGATCAACCTTTCGCCGCCGCTTCCCCGGCAGCAAACAAAAAGTATTTGCAAAAGGTTTCGGCGCAGTATCAAGCCGCAGCGGCGGGGCTGATGTTTTACGACGCGAAGACCGAGACCCTGACGCCGGTGGTTTATGTGGCCGCCACCGACACGCTGTTTTACGAAAACAGCTGCGCTTCGGGGAGCGCGGCACTGGCGGCAGCCTTGGCGCAAAAGGGGGCGGACGTTTCCTATCTGTTTTGCTTCCGGGAACCGGGAGGCATCCTTGAGGCCGCGGCGGAGAAAAGA
>CALFRX010000015.1 GCA_937919295.1 uncultured Peptococcaceae bacterium
CCTACACGACGCTCTTCCGATCTGCCACAGCCATCATCAGCTTAATGCGGTTGAGCTGATTGGATTCGCTGGCGCCGGGGTCGTAGTCCACGGCAATGATGTTGCTTTGGGGGAACTGCCGCCGCAGTTCTTTCAGGGCGCCCCGGCCTGTAATGTGATTGGGCAGACAGGCGAAAGGTTGCATGCAGACGATGTTCTCAACACCGTTTTCGATCAGCTCGATCATTTCGCCGGTGAGGAACCAGCCTTCCCCGGCCTGGTTGCCCAGGGATACGACGGTGTTGGCTTTCACCGCGATTTTGTCAATAAAACCCGGCGGGTCAAAACGCTTGCTTCGTTTCAGGGCTTCCCGCATGGCCTTGCGGGAGCGCTCCAAAACGGCGATGAGTAATTTACCCCAATAGTAGCTCGACCGTTTGCCCTTTAAATAGAGACTTTTATATTTGGCGTTATAGGCGCAATAGAGGAAAAAGTCGAGGAGGGAGGGCATGTTGGCCTCGCCGCCTTCTCTTTCGATCAACTCTACAATATGGTTGTTGGCGTCGGGAGAAAACTTTACTAAGATTTCACCCACCAGGCCGACTCTGGGTTTCTTTTCATCGTTGAGGGGTAAGTGGTCAAAATCTTTGACAATGGCGTACATTTCTTTTTTATACTGGCGTACACTGCCCATTGCCACCGTGATTTTACCTTTCACCACCCACTTTTCGTAAAGTTTCATGGCGCTGCCCTCGGCCTTTTCATAGGGGCGTGTGCGGTAGAGGACGTTCATCAGGAGATCGCCGTAGTTGATTGCCATCAAAGAGCGTTTGATCAGTGTGGGCGTCCACTTCATGCCCGGATTGCTTTCCAGCCCCTGGGCGGAAAGGGAGATCACGGGAACGTGTTCCATGCCGGCGTCTTGCAGCGCTTTTCTGATAAAGGAAACATAGTTGGTGGCCCGGCACTGGCCTCCGGTCTGAGACATCATGAGGGAGACGTTATTGAGGTCATATTTACCGCTCTTCAGCGCGTTAATCAGTTGGCCTGTCGTTAAAATACAAGGGTAACAGGCGTCGTTGTTGACGTGGCGCAAACCTTCTTCCATGTCTTCGGCAGTCACCCCGGGAATCACTTCTAAATTATAACCGCTGGCGTCCAGTGCCACCTGTAAAAACTGAAAGTGGATCGGGGACATCTGGGGGGCTAAAATCGTATGCCGCTCCTTCATTTTTTTGGTGAAGACGGCTTTTGGCGGCGGGACAAAAGGAACGAAGGGCGTTGTTTTACCGTTTTTCTGTTTCTGTTCTTTCTGTTCATCAATGGTGACCTTTAGGGAGCGCACCCGGATCCGGGCGGCGCCGAGATTGTCGCCTTCGTCAATTTTGATGTTCGTATAGATTTTATTGTGGCGTTCCAATATTTCTGCGACCTGATCACCGGTGACGGCATCGAGGCCGCAGCCGAAGGAGGTCAGCTGAATCAGATCAAGATCATCTCTGGTGGCGGCGAAAGTCGCGGCGGCATAGAGCCGGGAATGAAAGGCCCACTGGTCGCGGACGCGCAAAGGTCGTTCCGGTTCCATCAGGTGGGAAACGCTGTCTTCCGTAAAAACCGCCATGTCCTGATGGGTGATGATATTGGGTAACCCGTGATTGATTTCCGGGTCAATGTGGTAGGGGCGGCCCGCCAGAATAATCCCGTGCATACCATGGGTTTCGATAAAGTCGAGGGCTTCCTCTCCTTTTTGCCGCAGGTCCGCTTTAAAGGCGTCGTTTTCCCGGTAGGCTTTCTCTACGGCAGCGCTGATTTCTTTCGCCGTGACGCCAAAGTCACGGAAGGTTTTGACCAAGCCTTCTTCAAGACGGCTTTTTTCTTCAAAGGTGATGACCGGGTGCAGGAAGTTGATTCCAGCATCCCTGATCTGCTCCACGTTATTTTTGATGACTTCGGGATAACCGGAAACCACGGGGCAGTTGAAGTGGTTGTCGGAATCCTTATATTCGATCTTCTCGTAAACAGTGCAGGGGTAGAAAATCGTCTTAACGCCGCGGTCGATCAAAGATACGATATGGCCGTGGACGAGCTTGGCGGGGTAACAGACGGCCTCGGAAGGAATCGTTTCCATACCCAGCTCAAACATTTTTTTATCGCTTTTCCCCGAAAGCACCACCCGAAAACCGAGGGTTGTTAAAAACGTGTGCCAGAAGGGATAGTTTTCATAGAGGTTGAGCACCCGGGGAATGCCGATTTCGCCCCGGGGCGCGTCTTCTTTTTTTAGAGAAGCATAGGAAAACAGCCGCTTGTATTTGTAATCGAAAAGGTTTGGGATATCGCTTTTCTTGATTTCGATATTGGCCCCGCGTTCACAGCGGTTGCCGGAAATGAACTGTCTGTTATCGGCAAACTCCATCACCGTCAGCAAACAGCGGTTGGGGCATTTATTACAGTGGCGGAAGGTCTTTTCGTAGCGGAAGTTTTCGAGTTCTCTTTGGGGCGTCAGCGTTAACCGGTGACCGCTTTGATACCGTTCCTTGGC
>CALFRX010000016.1 GCA_937919295.1 uncultured Peptococcaceae bacterium
GGTTAACCTGAACAAAAGCGGTACCCCGTACATCGCTGATGGCGCCGATGCATTCACCGTCGTTGAGCCGAAAAGCGATTTCTCTTATGGCTCTTTCGCCCATGCCGTAAACGAGGATATCGGCGCCGCTGTCCGCTAAAATCGAGGGCAGCACCTGATCGGCCCAATAGTCGTAATGAGCTGCCCGCCGCAGGCTGGCCTCAAGGCCGCCGATGATAATATTTACAGCGCCGTAGGCCTCCCTGATTTTACGGCAGTAGACCGTGACGGCCCGGTCGGGGCGCTTGCCGTTTTTGTTGCCGGGGGTAAAGGGATCATCGTGACGCTTGCGGCGGTTTACCGTATAGTGGGCCACCATACTATCGACATTGCCGGAAGTGACCAGAAACGCCAGTTTCGGCCGGCCAAAAACAGTGAAGGCTGCCGCGTCCTTAACATTCGGCTGCGACAGCACGGCCACGCGAAAACCGCAGCTTTCCAAAAAACGCCCGATGATCGCCGTGCCGAAGGAAGGGTGATCAATATAGGCGTCGCCGCTGACCAATACAAAATCGGGAGCGTCCCAGCCCAGCTCTGTCATATCTTTTTTTGTAATCGGCAAAAATCCCATGGTACCCCCATTCGTAAAAAGGTGCTTATATCTTAGATATAAGCACCTTTGTTCTCTGTTTTTTGTTCTTCAATCTTCATTTAAGATTTAGGATTCAAAATGCAATCGATTATTTCCATTTACGTTTGCGTGCGGCTTCCGATTTTTTCTTCCGTCTAACGCTCGGTTTTTCATAATGTTCATGTCTTCTTATATCAGCCATCACCCCCGCTTTTTGGCAACTCCGTTTAAAACGGCGCAGGGCACTGTCTAAGCTTTCATTTTTTCCAACACGTACTTCGCTCATTCCTATCCCTCCCTCCGGTGCTACCTTATCGATAGAGTGATGCAACAAACGGTTTTCACCGTCTTTTGTTATAATTATGACAACTCACAAGTTATCCGGTACCGTAACATTATAGCAAACAAAGTCTGTTTCGTCAATAATCAATGCAAAATTTATTCTTCATACAAAAAGTCCGAGTTTTTCCCCGCCCAAGAGATGAAAATGAACATGAAATACTTCCTGTCCGCCATCGGATTTGCAATTATTGACAATACGGTAGCCGCTCTCTGCCATACCCTTTTCTTCGGCAATCTTTTTGGCAACGAGATAGATTTTTCCCACAACGGCGGCGTCTTCCTCCGTGAGCTCTGCGGCGCTGGCGATATGTTTTTTCGGTATAAGCAGAATATGGACTTTGGCCAGGGGATGCAGGTCGTCAAAGGCGATCACATCGTCGTCTTCATAAACAACGGCAGCGGGAATTTCATGGTTAACAATTTTACAGAAGATACAGTCACTCATGGTTTACTCCTTTTTTTCTCCGATGAGGGCGCCCCCCACATTTTTCAAGGCTTTCACTTTAACAATCTTGCCGATGAGATTCTTCGCCGGCGCGGGAAAGCGTACCATCAGGAAATTATCGGTATGGCCCTGATAAAAGCCGTTACTATCCTTGCTTTCCACCAAAACGTCGAGGGTCTGCCAAATATGCCGCTCGGCAAAGCGGTATTTATAGAAATCACCGAGGGCAATCAGGGTTTTCTTCCGTTCCTCTTTGAGTTTCCCCGGCACGCGGTGGGGAAACAGCGCCGCTTTCGTCCCTTCCCGGGGCGAATAGGGAAAGCTGTGGATAAAGGCGAACTCCGCGTTGGCCAGAAGGTCGATGGTATTATCAAAAGCGCCGTCGCTTTCTCCGGGAAACCCCACGATGATATCGGCGGAAATCGCCGCGTCGGGGATGGCTTTATAAATGCGCCTGGTTAAGGCAATGTATTCTTCTCTCGTATAAGGACGCCCCATCTTTGCTAAGATTTCATTATCGCCGCTTTGGAGCGGAATATGAAAATGGTTACAAAGGCGTTCCTCATTGGCAATGAGCTCAATCAGCTCATCGCTGACTTCCCTCGATTCAATGGAACTGAGACGGAAACGACTGATCTCGGTTTCCCTCAGCAAGCCCTTTAGCACCGTCACCAAATTGACGTTTTCGGGCAAATCCTTACCGTAAAAACCTGTGTGGATACCGGTGAGCACCAATTCCTTAAAGCCCCGCTCCTCACAGCATTTGGCTTCGGCGATGATATCGTCATAGGAGCGGCTCACCACCGGACCGCGGACATAAGGTACGATGCAGTAGGTACAAAATTGTTCGCAGCCGTCCTGGATCTTGAGATAGTCCCGGACACGGCTTGTCTCCTTCTCTTTGACCTGGGCATGGGGAAAGGGCCGACGCGTCATGATATTGCTCACGTCAAGACGGGGCATTTGCAGAGGACTCAAATCCTTCACCAACTGGGCCAGATGTTCCTTTTCGCCGTTGCCGGTGACGAGGCCGACGCCGGGAATACACAGCAATTCATGGCCCGCGCGCTGCCCGTAACAGCCGGTGACCACGATCAAAGCGCCGGCGTTTTCCGTATGCAGATGACGGATGAT
>CALFRX010000017.1 GCA_937919295.1 uncultured Peptococcaceae bacterium
ATCAAATACCTGATGGTGCAGGGGATGTTTTTTGAAGAAATGGGCTTTACTTATTTGGGGCCCATTGACGGCCACGACATCGAAGCCATCGAGCGGAACCTAAGTTACTGCAAAAACGTGAGAGGCCCGGTATTGCTTCATGTTTTGACCAAGAAGGGGAAAGGCTATTCCTATGCCGAAAGGGAACCCGACCAATTTCACGGTATCGCTCCCTTTGATCCCCATAGCGGGAAATTGCTTTCCCCGGCTTCGGCCAAGAGTTTTAGCAAAGCGTTCGGTGAAAAACTCTGCGCTCTCGCTGCTTTGGATGAACGTATTTTGGCCATTACCGCCGCCATGCCGGGAGGTACGGGTTTAAAACCTTTCGCAAAAAAGTATCGCGACCGCTTTTTCGATGTCGGCATCGCCGAACCCCATGCCGTGACTTACGCGGCGGGACTCGCGAAAAATGGCATGAAGCCGTGTTTTGCCGTGTACTCCTCCTTTTTGCAGCGGAGTGTTGACCAGATCTATCACGATGTCTGTCTGCAAAAGCTGCCGGTGGTCTTCGGTATCGACCGCGCCGGTGTTGTCGGCGAAGACGGTGAAACCCATCAGGGCATTTACGACATTGCACTCCTTCGGGATCTGCCTTATTTGACACTGCTTTCTCCCTCTACGGAAAAGGAACTCGACGAAATGCTCGCCTATGCCTTTGCCCTCAATGCTCCCTGCGCTCTGCGTTATCCCAAAGGCGCTATGTCTTCCTGGGATCGCGATTTTGAGCATCAGCCCCTTAGCTTAGGCCAAGGGGAAATGGTCAAAGAGGGTAAAGACGTTTTGTTGCTGCCTCTCGGCATGATGATGGAAGCAGCGATCAAGGCTTGGGAGCTTTTAAAAAATAGCGGTATCGACGCCGGAATCTTTAACCCTCGTTTCATCAAGCCCCTCAACGAAACCGTCATCGCGGAGCTTGCGCAGACTTACCCTTATTTTGTGACCATCGAAGATCACGTTTTAAGCGGCGGTTTCGCCTCCGCAATCGGCGAAGTCCTGCACCGCAACGGTGCTGAAGTAAAACTGAAAGCCATCGGTTTGCCGGACGAAGCCGTTCCCCAGGGCCATCGTGACGAGGTTTTGCATCATTACGGTCTGTCCGCTGCGGGAATTGCCGAAACGGTCATGGCCTTTGTGGGGCAAAAGTCATGAAAAAACGTTTGGATATTCTTTTATTGGAACGAAATCTCTTTGCTTCCCGGGAAAAAGCCCGGACGGCGATTATGACAGGGCGCGTCATCATTGACGGCAGAAAAGAAACGAAAGCCGGTACCATGGTGGCGGAAGACGTGAAAATCGAAGTGAGCGGCCATGATTTGCCCTTTGTCAGCCGAGGCGGACTTAAATTGGAAAAAGCCATCACCGCCTTTGACCTTGCTTTCGGCGGTCGGATCATACTCGATATCGGCGCTTCCACTGGTGGTTTTACCGACTGCGCGCTTCAGCACGGGGCACGGAAGGTCTATGCGGTGGATGTCGGTTATGCCCAGCTGGCCTGGTCTTTAAGGAGCGACGACCGGGTCGTCGTGTTGGAAAAAGTCAACGCCCGTTATCTTACGGCAAAACAGGTGCCGGAAAAAGTGGATTTCATCACCGTTGACGCTTCTTTCATTTCCTTGAAAAAGCTGATTCCTCCTTTGGCGGACTTTTTAATAGAGGACGGCGCTTTTGTGGCGCTGATCAAACCGCAGTTTGAGGCAGGCAGGGACCAGGTCGGCAAAAAAGGTGTGGTGCGGGATCCCGCTGTCCACCGCGAAGTGCTGCGCGACTTATACACCTTTTTTCAGGAAAACGGATGGTATGTCCACGGTCTGACTTTTTCGCCGGTGAAAGGCCCGGAAGGCAACAGGGAATACCTCGTTTTGCTGAAAGCGGAAAAGGGTTCTTTTGCGGAAGCAAAAATTGATCAAATTGTGGCGAAAGCCTTCGCGTGTATTTAAAAATATTGAAAGAATATACATTTAGCTATTTACAGCAGGGCGATAATATTGTATATTTAGTGTAGAGGTATTGCGAAATGAAGAAAATCGGAGTGCTTGCCAATTTCAAACGCAATGTGGAAGCGGTGCAGCAGAACGTGATTTCCTGGCTTCTCGCCGAAGATGCTGAAGTGATTATCCCTGAGGTTCCTTATGATGTGGTGGATCAGAATTTTCTCCATGATTTCCTGAACGATAAGGGCAAGACTTGTGATGGTTTGCTTGTGTTGGGTGGTGACGGAACGATACTTTCGGTGGCACGGCAGGCGGCCTTTTTTTCGGTACCGATCATTGGTATCAACATGGGGAACGTTGGCTTTTTGGCGGAAATTGATCCCCACGGACAGCAGCTTTACCAATCGCTGCGCCGTCTGATCGATGATGAATACGAGTTGGAGCACCGTATGATGCTAAAGGTCAATGTGTTCAGAGAAGGGGAGCCGTTTCAGGAATACCATTGTCTGAACGACTGTGTCGTTATCAAAAATACCAGCTATGGGCTGATCCATCTGACCGCCTATATCGATGAAAAATCATATTTGTCCTATAAAGGCGACGGCCTGATTGTGTCCACGCCCACGGGAGCATCAGGTTATTCCCTCTCGGCAGGGGGCCCTTTGGTTTCCCCGGAGATGGAGGCGATGGTCTTAACACCCATTGCGGCGCATTGTTTATACTGCCGCTCCCTTGTGATCAGCGCCGATCGCACCGTGATGATGGAAGCGGATATTTCTGAAATCGGCGGCAGCCTCTGTATTGACGGCAGAACTTCTGTTTTGAAACTGATAGAGGGCGACCGCGTTTGTATTAAAAGATCGGAATTGGTGACGGACTTTATCCGTCTGAACGATAAATCCTATTTCCATGTACTCAACGAAAAGTTGAGGGAAAGAGCGTAATGGAGCTTGTGCGACCTGTCTGTGAAATGGTTCACAGAGAGGCAAAAAAACTGCTTTCTCCCGGTGCTGTCGCCCTTGACGCGACAATGGGCAATGGGGAAGACACGGCTTTTTTGTGTGAAGCCGTTGGTGCAGACGGCAAAGTATATGCTTTTGATGTACAGGACGACGCCATCGCAAATACGCGGCATCGTTTGAAAAAAGCGGGTCTTTTGGACCGTGTTGTGATGATCAAAGACGGTCACGAGAAGATCCGCGAATACGTAAAAGAGGCTGTCGATGTGGCGGTGTTCAATCTGGGTTATCTGCCCGGTGGTGATCACACCATAACGACTTTAGCCGCTACGACAGTGCGGGCCATAACAGATTGCCTTGCCCTGTTG
>CALFRX010000018.1 GCA_937919295.1 uncultured Peptococcaceae bacterium
GCCATACCTTCGACGGTCTGATCGTTTAAACCAAGATTTAAGATGGTGTCCATCATACCGGGCATGGACACTTTGGCGCCGGAGCGCACCGAAATGAGAAGCGGATCTTCTTTGTCTCCCAATTTCTTGCCGATTTGCTCTTCGACGGTGGCAAGATTTTTCTTCAGTTCCTCCTCCAGCCCGGCGGGCAGCTGCTGATTTTGGATATAATATTCATTGCAGGCTTCGGTGGTAATGGTCAAACCGGGGGGAACAGGCAGGCCAATCTTGGTCATTTCCGCTAAATTCGCACCTTTGCCTCCTAAAAGCTCTCTCATCTCGCTGTTACCTTCGTGGAAAAGGTAAACATATTTCTTACTCATGAATAGCCTCCTTGTATAATTCTAATATATTTCCAGCCGTGTCCTCCACCGCTTTATTGGTCACATCCAAGACGCGGCAGCCGAGACGGCGGTATACCTTTGTGGCATATTCCAGTTCCTCTATGAGGCGGTTAGGGTCGGCGTAATCGTCACTGACGCCGACGGCGCCCATGATATTCAAACGCTCCCGGCGAATATCATTGAGATTCTGCGGCCGAATGGTCAAACCGATAATCTTATCTTTGGCCAGCTTAAAAATTTCTTTGGGCAGCGGCACTTCGGGAACAAGGGGCAAATTGGCCACCAGCAGATTTTTGTTGGCTAAATACATGGAAAGCGGCGTTTTCGACGTCCGGGAGACGCCCAATAGCACGAGATCGGCTTTCTTAAAGCCCCGGGGATCTTTGCCATCGTCATACTGTACAGCGAATTCCACGGCGGCAACGCGCTCGAAATAAATCTCATCAAGCTTTCTTAAATTACCCACTTCATTGGTGGGCTCTAAAGAAAAGCGGGAAGCAATCGCTTCCACAGAAGGCGTCAGCACATCTATGGCGGTGAGACCCGCCTTTTCGGTACAATGGCGCATATATTTTTTTAAGGATTCCTCGGCCAAGGTATAAAGGATCACAGCGTCATCAGCTGTAGCTAAGCCGACAATTTCCGCAATCTTTTGTTCCGTATTGGCATGAGGATATCGCTTTCGTTCCACGGGGAGATCCGCAAATTGAGAAATGGCAGCACGTGCCAGCAAATCAGCGGTTTCACCGATGGAATCGGAAACGACATAAAGCCAGTAATGATCCATATCTTTCCCTGTTAAAATTCAGAATAGTGATAATATCCCATCTTTCATATAGTAATATTGTATAACATATCTTATCCTTGTCAAGGAGTTTATTCTCCGTAAACGGGGATTCTTTGTCATTTTGTCAACAACGTAAAGCAGAAATTTAGACATTGAGAGCCTCTGCGCATCCCCCTTGAAATAAAATTTGGCGCATTTTCACCTAAAGAGTTATTTTCCTTTTTTCATTTCTGCTTTTTATTTCTTCGCTCTTTTTTATTTTATGCCCCATTGGCGCGTCAATGAAATGCTCCTGGCGAAAATCCTATCTGAACAGCAGTTTCATTGACACTAAAAAGGTTTGATGCTATACTATATGTTATATATTTGCCAAATTTCGGCGATTTTACGATTTTTTTATCCCATGGATTTTTTATATTTCTTCCAGCCGTCTTTAAGGGATATTGGCTTTTACCATACCTTGCCAATCGTCTGCTTGCAAAATGATGGTTGACCGTCGCTGCCATGGTCTTTTATTCCCTCGGCAGCCTTACTTTTGCACCGATGCTCAGCCTGACTGTCCTTTTTGATCATTCCGTTGCCCGCGGCATGGGCGATCCGTGGAAAAAGAACAACAAAAGGCTGCCAATACTACTATTCCCAATTTTAGGAGGCTGAACCGTGCGCTTTTCTAAATGGCTTCTGGCCTTTTTCCTGACGGCAATCGTTTGCGCGACAGGTTTTTGCGGCTTTAATCTGATCACGGATCCTTTCGGCGTTTTCGGCGACGGTTTTTTCCAATGGTACTCCTATGACATGACGAAGAATCCCCAGGTCGCCAAAATCGCCTATCTTGATACCCATTACGAAGCATATGATTCCTACATCATCGGCGGCGCCAAAACGGGGGGGATCCCCATCGAAGGCCTCAACGAGGTTTACGACGCAAACTTCTACAGTATGCAGATGTACGGTAGCGATATGTACGACATCGAAACCACCGCCCAATATGTCATCGAAAATTACAAAGTCAAAAATATCGTCATCAACCTCGGCTTGGAAGAAGCCGTCAGCTATAACACGGAAAGTGACAGCATAAGCGAAAGCCCCAGCTACAAGGTGGATGGTTCCTCTCCGCTCCTGTTTTACGCGAAATACCTTTTTGCCAATCCCGCCTATGGCTTTGTGAAAATCAGAAGCCGTCTGCAGGACAGCTATATTTCTCAGGATTTCGATGTGTTCAACGCCGATAACGGTACTTATGACAATCGCAAAGGCGATACGGAAAACATCGGTAACCTTTCCATTTATCAGGAAACCAACCGCGACGCTTTTTGCGATCTCTCCCAAATAGACACCAAGTCCCTAAAAGCGACGAAACAATGTATCGCCGCTATCGAAAAGATCAAAACCCTCTGCGACGAAAGGAACATCACCTTTACGCTGATTCTCGATCCCGTTTCTGATGACGAGCTATCCACTTACAACAGAGACGATCTCGCGCAATACTGGAAAGGCCTTGGGGAGATCAGCGATTTCTGGGATTTTTGCGGCTACACGCCGATCTCCTATGATGACCGCTATTTTTACGATACGTACCATTTCCGTACCGCCGTGGGCAACATGATGCTGAACAAAATAGCCGGGAACGAAGATGCCTATATCCCCGCGGGGTTCGGCTATTATGTTACTGCCGAGAATGCCGCTGACCGCGTTAAAACGGCCTTTACGCCCCGGGAAACAACAGAGGTCGGTACCAATTCCACAGAAGTGCCGATTTTAATGTATCATTATATCGGAAACAGCGATACCACAGACGGCGTAACTTCGACAGATAATTTTGAGGCACAGATGGCTGCCCTCAAAGACAACGGCTATCACACCGTTACTTTCGACGATCTGATCGCCTATGTTGACCAAGGCGTCGAATTGCCATTAAAACCCATCGTCATTACCTTTGATGACGGGTACCAGAATAACGTTACCAATGCCTATCCGATTTTGAAGAAATACGGATTCTGCGCTACCATCAACGTCATCGTCTCCTCGATGGGAAAAGACACTTATAAAGACACGGGCATCGCCATCACACCCCACTTCACTTATGAAGAAGCCGAAGGAATGGTGGCGAGCGGCGTCATCGATATCGGCAGCCACGGTTACGACGTACACCAAGTAGAAGCATACGAAGGCAGCGATTACCGGAATTACGCCATGCAAAAAAATAACGAGAGCGAAGAGGACTACATCGACTTCTTCCGCAATGATTATTTGACGGCGAAGGAAGACATCGAAAGCCAGCTCAAGCAAACCGTCGACGTATACGCCTATCCCGCCGGCGAATATACCGATCTTACGGAAATGCTCCTCATGGAAATGGGTAACCGCGTAACGCTGACCGTCACCTGGAACACAAATACTGTCATCAAAGGATTGCCCCAAAGTTTATACGCGCTGAACCGCTATGGGATCAGCGACGACTTCAATGGGGAAACCTTGCTTCAATTATTAGAGCGGGATTAAGTCATAAAAGACGCTCCTGAAATCGGAGGGTAAAAAAGGGAAATTAGAATATTCTTTCAAAAGAATAAAAGGAAATTGAACGATCAATGGGTGCCCAAGACGTCATTTGGGCACCCATATCTTTTATCCAAAACCGTTATATCAGCTCATTTTGCCATGACGATGGCGGTAAAATCGGCGGCTTTCAGCATCTCCTCGCTGATGGATTTCAGCAAGGCGAGACGGCTCTTTTTCAGTGTTTCGTCTTCGCACATCACCATGATGTCCGTAAGAAAATCGTCGATGGGCCCTCTTAACGCCGCAATGGCGGTAAAAGCCTTGCTAAAATCATCTTTGGCCAGGGCGTCTGCTAACTTTCCCCGAAACGCGCCATAGGCGGCGACAAGTTCTTTCTCCGCCGGGTTGGTCAAGAGGTTTTCGGTAAAAGCGCTGCCTTCGCTATGCTTCGCTAAATTGTGCACCCGGGTAAAACCGGCCATCAGCGGCTCGAAATTTTCATCTCCCCGAAAGGCAGTTAGGGCTTCGCCCTTTCTGCGTAAGAGACAGAAATCGTCGGGGGTTTTCGTCATCACGGCATTGATCGTATCATAGGTAAGGCCTTCGTCGCTCATGACATTTTCCAAACGCTGACCCATAAAAGCGTAAACTCTCGCTTTCGTTTCCCCTTTTGTCTTCTTCGTTTCACAACCGGCGTGGATTAGGTCATAGGCAAAATCAATTACTTCGCCGAAATGGAGTTTAAGCTCACCCTTTAAGATGATCTGGGTGATGCCCATGGCCTGCCGGCGTAAAGCGTAAGGATCCTGGGAGCCCGAGGGTTCCAGATCCATGGAGAAAAAGCCGACGATGCTGTCGATTTTATCGGCGATGGAAACAATGCTGCCAAGGAGCGTTTCCGGGAGGTCGTCCCCGGCAAAACGGGGCAGATAGCTTTCGCGGATGCTCTGAGCCACCCCCTTATCTTCCCCCTGGGCCACGCTGTAATATTCGCCCATGATCCCCTGGAGTTCCGGGAATTCATAGACCATATTGGAAACGAGATCCGCTTTGGCCAAATAAGCGCCGCGCTTGGCCTTTTCTGTGTCAGCACCGAGTTTTTCGGCGAGATAGGCGGCAAGAGCCACCATGCGCTGAACCTTTTCGTAAAGGGTACCCATGGTGATATGAAAGACAATGGGTTTCAGCCGCTCCACGTTGGCGCTGAGATCGACTTTAAGGTCTTCCTCATAGAAGAATTCCGCATCGGCGAGACGGGCCTTCAGCACCTTTTCATTGCCGTTGGTGACGATATCAAGATGACGGGGCAAGCCGTTTCTGACGGTGACAAAATGGGGCAGCAATGTTCCCGCGCCATCGGTCACGGGGAAGTACCGCTGATGTTCTTTCATCGGCGTAATCACGGCTTCTTTGGGCAAGCGCAGGTATTTTTCTTCAAAGGAGCCCATCAGCGCCGTGGGGTATTCCAGCAGGAAGACAACTTCATTGAGGAGTTCCTCGTCTTTTTCTACAAAAACGCCTTTTTCTTTTTCAATGACGGCGATCTGTTCCCGAATGGCCGCTTTGCGCTCATCGGGATCGACCATCACAATGTTTTCTCTCAGTTGATCGATGTAAGTTTCGGGGCGTTCAATGGTAATCTCACCGCTGCCGTAAAAGCGGTGGCTTCTGCTGACTCTGCCGCTTTCCACGCCGACGATCTGGAGAGGAATGACTTCTTCCCCAAAAAGCGCCACGAGCCAATGGATGGGACGGATGAAGCGCAGTTCATGGTCGCTCCAGCGCATCGGTTTCGGAAATTTTAGACCCAAAACCACGTTGACGAGAAGCTCCGGCAGCAATGTTAGGGCGTCTTTCCCCTGTTCCGCAACGGTGGCGAAAACATAATCGCCGCCCTTCATTTCTTTCAGGACAATATCGTCTACAGTGAGGCCTTTGCTTCGTAAAAAACCTAAAAGGGCCTTGGTGGGCTGGCCTTCTCCGTCAAAGGCGGCTTTTGCGGCGGGGCCTTTGACTTCTTCTTTGAAGTCCGCCTGTTTTTCGGCGAGACCGTCGACGAAGAGGGTTAAACGCCGAGGTGTACCCATGGTGCGTACCTGTTCAAAGGAGAGACGCGCCTCCTTCAGGGCTTTTTCCGTCGCGGCTTTTAGTTCCTTCAGGCTGCCCGCCATAAACCGGGCGGGAATCTCTTCAACACCGATTTCAAACAATAGATTTTTCGCCATCTTATTTGCCCCCTTTCAGCGGCGCCAAATTGAGGGCCGCCCGTTTCGCCTCATCCTTCATCAGCGGGTAGCCAAGTTTTAGCCGCTGTTCACAGTAGGCTTCCGCGGCCATCCGCGCCAAAGTGCGGACGCGGCCAATATAATTTTGCCGCTCCGCCACGGAAACGGCGTTCCTGGCGTCAAGGAGGTTAAAGGTATGGGAGCATTTCAGGATATAGTCATAACCGGGGAGCACAAGACCTTTGCCGAGGATGGTTTTGGCTTCCTTTTCGTACATATCGTATAATTGGAAGAGCATGTCGGTATCGGCTTCCTCAAAATTATAGCGGCTGTGTTCCACTTCACCCTGATGGTGTACGTCGCCGTAAGTGATGCCGTTGACCCACTCGATGTCATAAACGCTATCCACTTTCTGGATAAACATGGCCAGGCGCTCCAGGCCATAGGTAATTTCCCCGGAAACAGGCTTGCAATCAATGCCGCCGAATTGCTGAAAATAGGTAAACTGGGTCACTTCCATACCGTCGAGCCAAACTTCCCAGCCTAAACCCCAGGCGCCCAAGTTGGCGCTTTCCCAGTTGTCTTCCACCAGGCGAATATCGTGTTCATCGGGATCGATGCCGATGGCGCGGAGACTATCCATATAGAGTTCCACGATGTTTTCAGGAGAAGGCTTTAAAATCACCTGATACTGATAGTAATGCTGGAGACGGTTGGGATTTTCCCCGTAGCGGCCGTCGGTGGGACGGCGGGACGGCTCCACATAAGCCACCTTCCAGGGTTCGGGTCCCAAGGCCCGCAAAGCCGTGGCCGGGTTCATCGTACCGGCGCCTTTTTCCATATCGTAGGGCTGCTGGATGATGCAGCCTTGTTCCCCCCAAAATTGGTTGAGGGTTAAAATGAGACTTTGAAAATTCATTGTCTGCTCCTTCTCCTTTATCTTATCCCGGTAAAAACCAAAATACGCGCTGATAAAAAATAGACCTTCATCAAAAGGGACGGTAAAACCGCGGTTCCACCCTTCTTGACAAAAGTCCTCTCTCCCACTGATAACGGCGTGTGACCGGCGGCGATTAAGCCGCGACTCTAAGGCGCCATCGTTTCTTTGCCGCCTTTCACCATCTGCGGCTCGCTGAGGGGAAACGATCTATCCTCGTCATCGTCATATTACTTACCATATAATTTATCAAATCAAAGCGGCAATGTCAAGGAAAATCCCGCAACAGCGCCGTTTTGATTTTCTTGGCCGAAAACAAACTGTCTTTTGCCAAAACCAAAGACAGGCAATACTCTTTCCCGGCAAACGCCGGGGATTTTAGACTTGATCCCGGTTCAAGATCTCCAAAGACTTAACCTTTTTTTCGAGACTGTTTTCGATCAGCATTTTTGTGACTTTGCCCATCAGCTGATCGGTGACAGCGTCGGTTTTTAGACGGCTGACGAGGCGCGCCTCGGATGATGTCAGGTAGTTCAAGGCAAACAGCGTCTTCGGCGTGATTTCATAACCACCGCCGCATTTTGAGCAGACGATCCCGGAAAAGCGGGGGTTTAAAAAACCGGCTTTGATTTCCTGTCCGCAGGCGGCGCAGCAGTGAAAATTCGGCTGATAGCCGGAAAGCGCCAGTAATTTCAATTCAAAAAACCGGGTTAGCTTCGCCGGATCTTCATCGGCAAGGCCCTTTAACACCGTATCGAACAATTGAAAGAGCGCCGCGTCGGGGACGCGTTCCGCCGCGAAATCGTTGAGCAGTTCCATAAAGTAGGAGGCGTAAAAATAAAGGGACGCCGTTTCCCGCAAATGGGGATACGTCTCTTTGGCCACGGCCTGGCTCACCGTATCGAGGCTTTTCCCGTGGATCAGTTGTAGATCACAGCGGTTGCCCAACTGCAAGTGACCGTTTAATTTACTTTTCGATTTTTTCACACCCCGGGCCACAGCGGAGAATTTTCCCTGGTCTTTGCCGTAAAAGGTAAAGATGCGGTGACCTTCTCCGTAGTTGATGCCCTTGATGATAATGGCGTCCGCCGTATAGTATTTTTCCATGGTGTATCAATCCGTTATAAAAGACCGGCTAAGAGCGGCATAAAGATAGAGGCCCAAGCGGAGTAGACCAGCAGGCCGATGATATCACTGCCGGTGCTGATAAAGGGCGCCGCCGAGGCGGCGGGGTCGATGCCGATTCTTTTCAACAGCAACGGCACCAGGGTACCGAGGGAGGAGGCAATGGTCATATTACAAACCAAGGTCAGCCCCACGAGGATGCTGAGGGCCGTGTCACCCATCCATACGTAGGCGACACCGCAAAGGATCATGCCGCAAAAAAGACCGACGCACATACCGACAAGGGAATCCCTGATCACATTATAGAAGATCTTTGACGAGTCAATCTGACCGGTGGAAATCCCACGCACCGTAACGGTGGAGCTTTGGGTACCGGCGTTACCCCCTAAGCCCAGCAGCAGAGGAATGAAATAGGTAAGAGCCACAACAGCCCTGAGGTCAGCCTCGATACGGTTCATAATGAGCCCCGAGATGAGACCACCAAAAAGCGTCACCAACAGCCAGGGCAGCCTGACTTTTACTGATTTTACCACTTTTTCATAAAAGGTATCGTCCTCACCGAGTTCGTCTTCGTGAGAACCGGCCATACGCAAGACGTCTTCCGTGGCTTCTTTTTCGATAACGTCCAAAATATCGTCGACAGTAATGATACCCACGAGGCGCTGATCGCGGTCGACGACGGGGACGGCCATGATGTCGTAACGGGAAACGACGGTCGCGACTTCTTCCTGATCCATATAGTCGGTAACGAATTTGACCCTGGTGTGCATGATATGCTCCAAAGTCCAGGAAGGCGGCGTAACGATAAGATCCCGCAGGGACAGTACGCCAACAAGGACGTCGTCGTTATCGACAACGTAAACATAGTACACCGTTTCCGCGGAAGGCGCCTCATGGCGCAGAATATTGATGGCTTCCTCCGCCGTGACGCTTTGATTTAAGGCCACAAACTCCGTGGTCATGATGGAACCCGCGGTATCTTCCGGGTAGACCATCAGTTCACGGACGTCTTCGGCGTCTTCGTCTTCCATCAGATTGAGGAGCTGATTCCTTTCTTCCGGTTCCAATTCCCCTAAAATATCGGCGACATCGTCGAGATACATAGAGTCCAATACAGCGGAACCCTTGTCTTCCCCCAAAGCATGGAGAATTTCCGGCGCCAAATCGGGATCGAGATAACTCAAGATTTCCCCGGTAATGTTGGCCGGTAGATACTGGAGAATCGCGATCACTTCCGCCGTGTCGAGATTCGACAGCAATTCCCCGATATCAACCGGGGCCGAAGGCGCTAAAATTGCCGCGATGGCAGGGTAATCCCTTTTTTCCAGGAACGGCGCAATCCGTTCCAGCTTTTCTTTGATATCCATAATTGCGTTTCCTTCTTTCCGGAGGAAACGCCCTTCATTAATGAACGAAAACGTTTCCCCCTATTTTCTGTTTCTTCTCTTGTTACACCATCGAGGGACAGCGTCCATGAAGTTCACCAACCTTTCTGAATCCGTTTTACTTTTTTACTTTATTCGTTGAGTTTATTCTTATCAAAACCGAAGTTTCGCAAATAGATTTCCCTGTTGCGCCAATCTTTTTTTACCTTTACCCAGAGCTCTAAGTAAAATCTGGAACCCAAAGTACGTTCCATCTCGATCCTGGCGGCCCGGCCGATCTTTTTCAGCATGACGCCGTTTTTCCCGATCAAAATACCCTTTTGGGAATCGCGCTCCACATAGATCACGGCGCTGGCGTAAATCATGCCGTCAGGCCGTTCCTTGACCTCCAGCATTTCCACGGCGACAGCGTGAGGCACCTCGTCGCTGGTACATTCCAACACCTTTTCCCGGACGATTTCCGCCATAATCACCCGCTCCGGCTGGTCCGTCACCATATCCTCCGGATAATAGCAGGGGCCTTCGGGGAGGTAGCCGATGACCGTATGGAGCAGATCAGCGATATTATCGTCTTTTAACGCGGAAACGGGAATGATCTCGGCAAAATCGAATTTTTCGCTGTAAAGCTTCATCACGGCGAGGATGGCGTCTTTTTCCAGCAGGTCGATTTTATTCAGCAGCAAAAAAACAGGGGTTTCCGCAGGTAAGGTATTGATGATGAAGGCTTCTCCTTTGCCGAAGGATTCCGCGGCATCGACGATGTAAAAAATCACATCCGCGCCAAGGCCAGCGCTTTTTGCTGCCTCGTTCATAAATTCACCGAGTTTATGTTTGGGTTTATGAATCCCCGGGGTGTCGATGAAGATCAGTTGGGCGTCGTCGGTGGTATAAAAGCCTCTGATCTTATTTTGGGTCGTTTGAGGTTTCTCGGAGACAATGGCGATTTTCTGTTGTAAGATCGTGTTCATCAGCGTGCTCTTGCCGGCATTGGGCCGACCGATGATGGTGATGAAGCCGGAACGAAATTTGGCCATCGCGTTACTCTGCCCCTTCTGCCGTGGTGTCTTCTTCCGCCTCGGGTTCGGTATACGTGGCGGTTTCCGTAGTTTTCGCCACCTGGATAATGGTTTTGCCGGGAATCAGCTGCACTTCCTTACCGGTGGCCGTTTCCGTAAAGGAAAAGCCGTTACCCTTTGAGATACTCCAATTGATTTCTGTTACCGTACCGTATTGGAGCAAAAGGCCGCTACCGGAGGTAAAGGTCATATCAAGATGCGAGCCATCCTCCATGACGACGTAGTCGATATAAAGCACGACGACGTTGTCGGCGGTGAGGGCTTTATTATCAAGGGCGTCGGTATGGATTTTACCACCGCTATAGCGCACGTAGTTGAGGTTCAGCTCATCCCATCGATAAGCGGCCTCTTGATAGCGGTAAGGAATGGTCAACTCGCTGACCCCGCCGAAAGTTAGCTTTCCCCGCTCCGCGTTGGAATAAAAGCGAAACCCGGGGCAATCTGCAAGGGAAACCGTAGGATAGCCCCGATCCGCAGCCTTTTTGCTGAGTAATTCATAACTGGTATAGAGATTATGGGGCGCGCTCCGCTCACTGCTGCGCCAAAAATTACTGGAACAGGCCATTTCATCGATATCCTGGACACTGCCGGAATCGATGATATCATACGCCATGGAACTGCCGCCGCAATGCGTTTGGGTGGCGTTGTAACCTTTGACGATATCGTAGAAATAATGGCGGGCCGACCGCACAGGGCCGATGGTATCCGGCTGATTATGATAATAAAAAGCCAGGAAACGATTGATGCCCCCTTCTACCGGCAATTCAATCAGCAGATCGGCAGCATTCAAACCGCTTTGTGGTGCCGCGCCGGCGCCATTATCAATGGATACCATAAACACACTGTCGCCGTGATCCTCGGCGGAGGATAATTCCTCGCCATCTAAGGGGCAGGTGAATTCCGGTTCGGGAACAGACGCCTCATCCTTAGCATCTTCGTCCTGTTTACCGCAGGCAGTCAAAAACAGGGATAAAGAAAGCAGTAAACTAAGGGACAGCAACCATATTGTTTTTTTCATGATAATACTCCTATCTGATCAGTAATTGATATAGATGCGGCACAAAGATGACCACTCCGATCAGTACCGCGGTAACGCAGACGAAAAAGACGGCTCCGGCGGCCACGTCTTTGATGACTTTGGCCAAAGGATGATATTCCGGCGAAATAAGATCAATGATGTTCTCAACGACCGTATTGAACATTTCACTGGCAATGACCATGGCGACGAGGAGCAGCAAAAGCGCAAACTCCGTCAAGGACAGATCAAGGAATAAGGCGAAAAAGAGTACCGCCACCCCGGAAACGAGGTGAATGCGAAAATTGCGCTCATTGGCAAAACAGTGGCAAAAGCCGCGCCAGGCAAAGGAGAAGCTTTCCTTTAAACTTTTTGCTTTTCTCACCGTATCACCCCCAAAGCGTCGAGATACGCTTCGGTTTTCGCTTCCATCACCAACCGTTCCGCCTCTTCCCCGTGGTCGTAACCGAGAAGATGCAGAAAGCCGTGAAGTGCCAGAAAACAGATTTCCCGCTGAAAGCTATGGCCGTAACAGAGGGCCTGGCTTTCGCAGTGTTCCAAGGAGATCAGAATATCCCCGAGGAAAACAGCGCCAATACCCGGCAAAACATACTGCTTTGTTTCGGCCCAATCTCTTTTTCCCCCTGTCATGGGAAAGGAAAGGACATCGGTGGCCCGATCGATGCCGCGAAATTTACGGTTAAAAATACGGATCCGCGCATCATCGGTAAAACCGACGGTAACGCAAAAGGCAGACGGTACCGCTTCCGCTTTGGCGGCATACCGCAGTACCTCGGCAATCTTCTTCATGATCTCGCAAGGTAAATCGAAATCATCAAGACGGGTGCGCATTTCAATTTTCATCGGTGGTCTCTTCTCCCTGTTCTTGGTCTATGGCCGCGACATCCTCTGCCGTTGCCGGAACTTTATCCAAAATGCCGTTCTGCTGTTGCGAAAAAGATTTTTCTCCCCCGCCAACGGTGATTTCGGCAGCGACGCTTTCTTCGCCGTTTTCCCCCATGTCCACGGCAATGCCGGACTTTTTGGCCAAAGCCTTCAGTTCCGGATACTTGATCCGATGATGGGTCATGCCGTCATAAACGGCAACGAAAGCCTCCTGCATCACATGAAGATCTTTAAAGGTCAGGTCACATTCCTCAAACTGACCGTCGTTCAAGCGTTCTTTGATCAGATCGTGGATTTGGGCCGCCGTTTCTCCTTTGGTCATCGGCGACAAACTCTGCATCGCCGCCTGGATGCAGTCGGCCATCATCACAACGGCGCTTTCCCGCGTTTGCGGCTTCGGGAAGGGATAGGCGAAATCTTCCGGCGTCACCTCATCTCCCCGTTCTTTGGCTTTGTTATAGAAATATTTCATCACGCTATTACCGTGGTGCTCCGCGATGATGTTGACCACATCTTGGGGCAGGCCGTACTCTTTGGCCATTTCCACACCGTCTTTGACGTGGGAGACGATGATCAGCGTCGATAAAGTCGGCGTCAATTTATCGTGGGGATTGTTTCCCGGTTCCTGATTCTCGGTAAAATAGGCGGGACGCTCCAATTTACCAATGTCATGGTAGTAGGAGGCGACGCGAACCAAAAGGGCGTCGGCGCCGATGGCATCGGCGGCGGCTTCCGCCAGGTTGCCCACGAGAATACTGTGATAATAAGTTCCCGGCGCTTCCGCCATAAGCCGCTTAATCAAGGGGTGCCCCGTGGAAGAAAGTTCCATCAGTTTCATCGGCGTCGTCAGTTTCAAGGAGTTTTCCAGCAAGGGCAAACTGCCCAAGGCGAAAAAGGCGGAGATAAAGCCGCCCATCAAACCAACGGCGCAGCCGATCATCACCGTAGTCAGAGACTGTTCCCCCATCAGACCAATGATCAAAATGATCAATACGTTGACCAGGCCGAGATAGAAGCCGAAACTAACCACCTGATAGCGCTCTCTGATGCGGCCCACCGTATAAACGGTAAAGAGCACAGCGCAAAAAGCGGCAATCAGGTAAGAAGGCTGATTCATCACCAGTAGGGCCATGAGCATGGCACAGAAAGAGACCATGATAAAGGAAAGCCGCTGGTTGGTCAGGGTGGCGAAAATAATGCCCACGGCAGGCAGCGGCAGCAGATAGCCGAGCACGCTGTAAAGCGTCCCCGTCGTCGCCGAAGCGGTCAGCATAATAATCTGGCAAAGGGCAAGAAAGACCACGACCACGGAGCCGATAAGCAAAATGCCCTCCTTCTCAAAAGCATAGAAGGGGAAAAACCGCTTGCAGTACAGAAACAGCAGGAAAAACAGGAAGAAAACAAAGGCGAAAACGCCGAGAAAATAGCCGACACCTTTGCGCTCCGAAAGCATCCCCGCTCTTTGCAGCGTTTCCATTTGTTCCGCCGTGATCACCGTACCTTCATCAACGATTTTCTGACCGGAACGTACCGTTACTTCCACCGGTTCGATTTCGGCGATGCGCTTTTTCGTCACCGCGTCGGTTTCTTCTTTATTTAAAACATAGTTGGCCTCAATGGTCAGCGTGCTGACAACGGCGTGGGCCACGGCCTGTTCGTCTTCCTTAAAACGGCTATCGCCAATCCAGGTATCAAGGCTCTTCAAAAAGGTGTCCAAGTCGGCCTCTTTGATCCCTTCCGCGTAGGAGGACGCAAAATAGGTGCTAAGATTATTCACCACATTGGTGATTTCTTTCAAGGTCAGTTTTTTGATGGCCTTTTCATAAGCGGAAACCTCGTCGCCGCTGCCCAAAAGGGCGCGGTAAAGCTCCGCCGAATCGGCGTCGTCCTCTTTTTCCCGGTCTTTGATGGCGGAAACCTGATTGACAAAATCGCCGATTTCCGTGTTAAGACGTTCCAATTTTGTGTTGTCCAACATATAAACGTCGTTGATGTCGGCTTCAATGGCCGCCACCGCCTCATCGTAAGCCACTTCGCTGGTATAGCTGAAAGAAGCGCCCTCATAGATCAGGGATTCCGGAGCCACGTCCCCCGCTTCATACGTTTTCGTGGGTCCCAAAGCCCCGGCCACGAGAATAAAAGCGCTGACAAAGACGATGGCCAGCCAAAACCAAATACGTTTTTTCTTGATCAGTTTTTCAAGGATATCTTCTGTAAAGAATTTTCCGACGGAAAAAAGATGCCGCCGTCTTTTATTTTTCATGATGTTCGGCCCTTTCGTAAGCGTCGATGATCTTTTGCACCAAGGGATGGCGAACCACATCGAGATGACTCATAAAAGCAAAGCCAATGCCTTCTACATTCTGCAATATTTTCCCGGCGTGAACCAATCCGCTCTTCTCGCCGGGGGCCAGGTCAACCTGGGTAATGTCGCCGGTGATCACGGCGCGGGAGCCAAAACCGGTACGGGTTAAAAACATTTTCATCTGGGGAACCGTGGTATTCTGCGCCTCGTCAAGAATGATAAAGGCATCGTCTAAGGTGCGTCCCCGCATATAGGCCAAAGGCGCCACTTCAATGACGCTTTTTTCCATCAGCTTCACCGCCGTATCGCTGCCCAAAATATCGTAAAGGCTGTCATAAAGAGGCCGCAGGTAGGGGTCGACCTTATCCTGGAGATCGCCGGGGAGAAAACCGAGCTTTTCCCCGGCTTCCACCGCGGGGCGGGTTAAAATGATCCGCCGCACTTCCTTTCTCTTCAAAGCCACCACCGCCTCGGCCACGGCAAGGTAGGTCTTGCCGGTCCCGGCGGGGCAAAAACAATATCGTGATTGCTTAAAGCTTCCACATAGCGTTTCTGCCCCAAAGTGCGGGCTTTGATCTGCTTGCCCTTGGGGGTAACGTAAATATTTCCGGTCAGCGAAGCAGCGACATCATCCCGTTTTTCTTCAGCAGCGGCCACGGCATAATTTAAAACATTGGCGTTGATCTCCACATCGGCGGCGGCCAATGTCTTCAAATGGTTAAAGATCCGCAGCGCTTTTTCGCGCTGGGTCTCATTGCCTTTGATCCGCACCTCGTCACCGCGGACGAGAATTTCCGCGTTGACTTCTTTCTCGATACGCAGCAGGTTTTCATCGCGCTGACCGAGGACAGCGGCGGTTTGCATTTCATTGCCCAAAGAAAGGACGGTTTCGTCCCGGTTCGTGAATTCCATGGATTGGCATACTCTCCCACTCTAATTTCGCTTATTTATAGTTAGTATACGCCCTTTTCAGTTGTTGCACAATCCCTTTTTAAAAAATCAACGGGATTCTCCTATGATAAAATAATACTCCTTACGCCAAAACCCCCATTGATACCTCATCGGATAGATTAAATAGCTGGGAAAGATTGTACCATAAAGAAATAAGCCGAAAAGAGACGCCCGGCAATCAAAGGAAGCGCCCCCATGAGGACGCAAGGTCATGGAGGCGCTCCGCCAATCATTGCATAGCAGAAAAGGTGCCGATATCCTCCTCCGTTTCAAGGATCACCTCCACGCCCACGGCGCCCTCGGCATCGGTGAGCTCTTTCAGATGCTCGTCAACGACGGTCACGCCCCGGGGCAGCTTCGCTTCGGCGGCGGCCCGGGCCTGCTTTTTCGCCAGGGCCAGGGCCGCTTCCGCCGTGCGTTCCTTTTCCTTGGCCCGCACTTCGGCGATGTTTTTCACCTTGATGGTGACGCCAAAGGCTAAGGAAAGGGCGCGTTCTTCGGTAACGGCATTGTCAAAAGGGCTCTCTGCGCTGCCCCAAAGCGTATAGGCCTTACCGTCGCGGCTTATGGTGATCATACCGCACTCTTTTCCTGTCGGCGTCACCTCAATGCCCCGGAGACTGACGTAGGCAACGCCCTCATACCAAACGGCGGCTTTGATCATGCCTTTGGCGGCGGTCACATCGGAAACGGGGGCTTTTCCCTCTTCCTCATAGGTGATTAAGCCGGAAATTAAAATATCCCCCGCCTCTACCGTATCGCCGACTTCCACCTTTTTTTGACCCTTAAGCACAAAAATCTCCCGAATTACACCGTTTTTGGCCGCGACGATATGACCGAAAAAAACGCTGTGGGCATCATTTTTTTCTTTGGCGGCCACCCGCACCGTCACAGTGACGCCTTTGACCTCAAACCCCACCCAGGCCAAAGAGGGGTGGGCCGCTAAAATCGCCTCGGCGGCAGCGTCGTATTGGACATTCCGCTTCAGCATGAGAGGACGGACGCCGTAGTCGGCGGCTGTTGCCAAAATCGCCTGGGCTTCCTTTTCGGTAAGGGTGTTGCCGTTGTCGTCGGTGATTTTTACCTGCCAGATCGAGGCGGTAAAGAGCAGCAGCAGACAGAAGCAGAAAAGCGCGGTCAGCCAGAGGTGCCAGGATTTCGTGATACTTCTGTAAAAAAAAGGCAGGCCTCCCCGGTCCGCAACAGTAATATAGCAACCAAAGGACTGGGACAGGCGGCGTACTTTGGGCAAAAGAGGCAGCGGTATGCGAAAATAGACGCCGCTCTCTA
>CALFRX010000019.1 GCA_937919295.1 uncultured Peptococcaceae bacterium
GCTGGCCTTTGCCAACAAAAAGCTGGCTGTCGAAATGAATCCCTTAATTCATGTGGTCGAAGATATCCTGCCCAAGGGTCAATGCGGCGCCTGCGGCTTTGCCGGCTGTCAGGCTTACGCCGAAGCCGTCGTCCTCGATAAGGACGTCGCGCCGAACCTATGCATCCCCGGCAAAAAAGCCGTTGCGGATCAGGTTGCCAAATTAACCGGCAAAGCCGCCGATGACCTGGAACCCCGCTACGCTTTTGTGAAATGCTGGCAAGCACCGGCAGGGAACAGTAAATACGATTATGACGGCATTGATAATTGCTGGGCCGCTTCATTGTTACAAGGCGGTCCCAAGGAATGCGCCTACGGCTGTATCGGTTTGGGCAGCTGCGTCAGCGCCTGTGTCTTCGACGCGCTGCATATCGGCGAAAGCGGTTTACCCGAGGTGAACCGGAAAAACTGTACCGGCTGCGGTAAATGTGCCGAAGCCTGTCCCAAAAGCGTTATTTCCATGATTCCCGTCAATGCCCATGTCGCCGTTCATTGCAACTCCAAGAAAAAAGGCGCCGAAGTGCGCAAAGCCTGCAAAGTCGGCTGTATCGGCTGTGGCGCCTGCGCCAAGAATTGTCCTTATGACGCGATTACCATGGTCGACAACTTGGCTGTGGTCAATTCCGCCATCTGTGTTGAAAAATGCGATGATCCCGTCTGCATGGAAAAATGTCCCACCAAAGTATTGCAGTCTTATATGCTGGATCCCAACGTTTTGCTGAAAAAAGCGATCAACCAATGATTGAATCCGGGAAAGATTGATGCTAAACTAATATAAAAGGATTTTATATTTATGAATCAGATGAATACGATAAAAAGACTTGTTTTTATAATGTTCATACTCAGTCTTTCCTGCTTTGCGGCAGCCTGCGGCGAAAGCCCAACAGCGGAAAACGCGGTGGAAGCGGAAGATTTCGCCCTGGACACCATCATCAACCAGGTAGTCTACGGCGAAAACGCTCAGGCTGCCGCCGACGCCGTTTCCGCTGAAATCAAAGAGTTAGACGATCTCTGGTCCGTGGAAAGCGCTGCCGGTGATACGGTTAAGCTCAACAGCCACGCCGGAGAGGGTTACGTGAAACTTGATCCCAAAACCATTGCGTTATTACAGGAAGCGCAAAAAATCTCCGCTTATAGCGATGGGGCCGCCTTCGATATTACGGTGGCCCCCATCGTGAACGCCTGGGGCGTTTGCGGCGATGATCCCCGGGTACCCCCAAAAGAGGAAATCACATCCCTGCTGCCCCTGGTCAATTACGAAGATGTAATGATCGACGCGGCTGCCAATCAAGCAGCCCTGCGGCAAAAAGGTCAGCTGATCGATCTGGGCGGCATCGCCAAAGGTTATATCGGCGATCTGGCCATTGAGCGCTACAAGGAATACGGCATTACATCCGCCTTTATCAATCTCGGCGGCAACGTCGTGGTGTTGGGAAGCAAGCCCGACGGCACTTCCTGGAAGGTGGGCATCCAAAACCCAAGGGGAGAAACGAGCGATATCATCGGCTACGTTGAAGTCAGCGATCAGGCTGTGGTGACCTCCGGCGATTATCAGCGTTACTTCACCGAGGGAGGCAAACGGTATTCTCATATCATTGATCCCCGCACCGGCTATCCCATTGATAACGGCCTGATGAGCGTTACGGTGATCACGGCTTCCTCCGCTGATGCCGACGGCTTGGCGAAAGCCATTGTCCTTGGCCTCGATGAGGGCATGGCCCTGATTGAAAAAGCTGACGGCGCCAAAGCCATCTTCATCACTACGGAGAAGGAGATCTACGTCACCTCTGGCCTAACCGATACTTTCCATTTTGAGGACACGAGCAATGAGTATACGTATATTCAAAACGGGCGATAAAATTCTGATCGTCAGTATTCTGATCATTGCCGGGGTCTTCTTTGGTTTTAAGGCCTTACAACATGACAGCAGCGGCAATTTGATCGCCGTTGTCAGCCAAGACGGGGAAGAGATCGAAACGGTCAATCTAACAAAACTCGAAGATTCCCAAACCATTGTCATTGAAGAACCGCTGCACCAGGTCATTTTAGCCGAAAGAGGACGCATCCGCTTTGAGGAATCGGACTGTCCCAATCAGAACTGCGTTGATACAGGATGGCTGACCAAAGCCGGTGATAAGGCGGTTTGTCTGCCCAACAAAGTCGTCATCACCATCGAAGGGGAAGGGGAGAGCGAAGTAGACATCTTTGCTTACTAAGGCTTTTGAGGAAAAGGAACCTGAAACGATGAGTAAAAATAAGCGTCTGGCCGTTAACATCATTCTTGTCTGCAACGCGATTATCATTTCTTATCTGGAATCGTTTATTCCGATCCCCATTCCGGTTCCCGGCATCAAATTGGGTCTGGCCAATATCATCATTCTAATCGCCATTGAGTTTCTCGATTTGAAAGACGCGCTTTTCATTATGACGGTCAAATGCCTCATCATCGCACTGTTGACCAAAGGCGTTGTGGTGCTGGCCTTCAGTCTCAGCGGCGGTATCTTAAGCGTTCTTGGCATGTGGTTTGTCTATCATCATTTTTCCCGCTTCTTCAGCATCAAAGGCGTCAGCATTATTGGCGCCCTGCTTCATAATACCGGCCAGATCGGCGCCGCCTTTTTGATTTTAAAAAGCAGCATTATCTTTTATTATCTGCCGGTACTTTTGATTTCGGCGCTGATTACCGGCTTCATTACAGGTACTATCGGCAGCGCGGTGATTCGCGAAATCAGCATCAAAGGGATTCTCCATGATCAAAATGAAAACAGGTGACGATACAAATTTTTCAGGGATGGATGCGGGAATAAAGTTGATCATTACTTTATTCCTGGCAATCATACCCTTTTTTTGTGTGCAAAATGCCAGCTTTATCATTTTCTTTTCCTTTTTCGCCTTGATTTCCCTGATCTCCGGTATCTCCGGGAAAACGCTGCTGAAAAACATCGCCGCTTATGTCGTGATCATCATTCTGCCGCTGCTTTTCGGCATGGCGGTTCAGGCACTGATTGGGCTCTTTACAGGAAGTGAAGCCGTACAGGTCAACGAATATCAGGATCTTTTTTATCGGATCCTGCGTTTGTTTCTGGTCTGGTACGTTACCAGCCTATATATCATGACCACCCCCATGGAATTGTTTTTGGGCTTGCTCAATCAAATCTTGCTTCCTTTGCAATTGCTGAAAATCTCCGTATCCGGTTTTTTGAGTACCATCCGTTTTGTTATGCTGCTCCTTGCCGAAATGGGCAACCGCTTCATCGATTCTTATAAAGAACTGTTTGCCTCCTATAAAAACAAGAGCAGGAAAGGGTTTTATCATTTGGTCAAAGACATGGCTCAGGTCCTCGTCTCCCTGATCGCCGCGTCCCTTGCCGATACCGATAAAGTGCAGGAAATGATCGTAAACGAAGCCGAGAAGGGATTTTCCTATCGGTTCCGCTGTTCTTTTGTAGATTTCGCCGCGGTTCTCATTTTTTGCGCTCTGATGCTCAGCATTTATTTCATTGAAAGATCATAAAACAGTAAAAATAATAAAAGAAGATCAAAAAGAACCTCTCAAACGTAAGGCGGTATGGTATACTGTCCTTATCATTGAGGGTTTTATATTTTTAAATATTGATATTTACCGCATGATTTTGTTCAGACCATGAAATACTAAGCAAATACAAGTTATTTTAAATATAGGGGGCGTCTATAAGATGACTACGATCACCCGCAACAGACTCGATAGAGAAGAGAGCCCGTATTTGCTGCAACATGCCGGTAATCCGGTGGATTGGTATCCCTGGGGCGAAGAAGCGTTCCGAAAAGCGAAAGACGAGAATAAACCGGTTTTTTTAAGCATCGGCTACAGCACCTGCCACTGGTGCCATGTGATGGCAAGAGAATCCTTTTCTGATGACGAAGTGGCTTCCCTGCTCAACCGTTATTTCGTACCGATTAAAGTGGATAAAGAAGAACGTCCCGATGTGGACGGCGTTTACATGCGTGTCTGCCAAACCATGACAGGGAGCGGCGGCTGGCCTTTGAGTATCTTCCTGACGCCGGAACAGAAGCCTTTTATGGCGGGAACCTACTTTCCCAAAGACACCGTCATGAACCGCATCGGTTTCCTTGATATACTGCGTTATATCGCAGAGCAATGGGAGAGCGACCGGGAGCGCCTCAAAGAAAACGCCGACCTGATCACGGAACACATCGGCAAACAGGAGGATATCGCGGCGGTCAACGGTGGGGAAAACCTGATCGAAAAAGCCGTGGCTGATTTCGCGGAAAGTTTCGACGGCGTATACGGCGGCTTCGGCAGCGCACCGAAGTTCCCCACACCCCATAACCTGCTTTTCCTGATGGAACGCTACGAGGCCGTGGGCGGCGAATACCTCCTTGAAATGGTGGAAACAACGCTGACCCAAATGTATCGCGGCGGCCTCTTCGATCATATTGGCGGCGGTTTTTGCCGCTATGCCACGGACCGCTATTTTCTCGTGCCCCATTTTGAGAAAATGCTCTACGACAACGCCCTTTTGATCCTTTGCTATGCCAAAGCCTATGAAATCACGCAAAAGGAGCGTTACAGAGAAATCGCGAGAAGAACCGCCGACTTCGTCTTAAATGAAATGACCGGTGAAAACCACGGCTTTTACGCGGCCCAAGATGCCGACAGTGAAGGGGAAGAAGGGAAATACTACCTCTTTACCCCCGGGGAAATCATTGCTGTGCTGGGAGAAGTAGAGGGCACTACGTTCAACCGCCGCTTCGATATCAGCCAACAAGGCAATTTTGAAGGGAAGAACATTCCGAACCTGCTCCATAGCGAAGATCTTTCCACCGCTCCCGCAAAAGCGCTGCATGCTTTGGGGAAATACAGGAAGGAACGAACCCGTTTATTTACTGATGATAAGATCCTCACCGCCTGGAACGGTATGATGATCGCCGCTTTGGCCGTGCTTTACCGGGTCAGCGGTGAAAAAACTTACCGAAAAGCCGCGGAAGAAGCCCTGGCTTGTTTGAAAAACCACGCGGTCAAAGGAAAAACCTTGCTGGTGGGTATGAGGGAAGAGCATTCTTTCGGCGAAGGTTTTCTTGACGATTACGCTTATCTAATTTTTGCCCTGCTGCAACTATATGAAGCGACCCTGGACGAAGGGTATCTCCTTGACGCCATGGCCTTCTGCGATACCACGGTTTCCGCCTATCTCGACAAAAACCATGGCGGCTTTTTCCTTAGCGGCAGAGAAAACGAAGCCTTGATCACACCGGTAAAAGATGTTTACGATGCGGCGATACCCTGCGGCAATGCGGTCATGAGTTTTAATCTGCTGCTCCTTGCCGATCTCACCAGGGACGAGCATTATCAGCAGCTTGCCGAGGAACAGCTCCACTTTATGAAAGCCAATGTCGGCAAGCAGCCCCGAGCCGCCGGTTTCTTTCTCTATGCCTTAAACCGCAACCTCTATCCCCCCCAGGAAATCGTCTGCGTGGGAGAACAGGCCGGGGCCTTGGAAAACGTTCCCTTGAAAACGGATTTACGGGCTACCCTCCTGATGAAAAAACCCGATGAATATTATCCGCTCCTCAACGATGAAGCGACTTACTATGTTTGCCAAAACC
>CALFRX010000020.1 GCA_937919295.1 uncultured Peptococcaceae bacterium
CAGTGAAGATATTGAAGCGGAATGCCGCGTTTTATACTCTCTTGCTGAAAGAATGGTGATGTTATGAGGATCAAGGGAGCCGTTTTTGATCTTGACGGTACTTTATTAAATACCATGTCCATTTGGCATACCATCGGTGCGGATTATTTGCTCAGCCGCGGTATCATGCCGCGGGAAAACCTTGGTGTGACCTTCAAAGATCTCAGTTTTTACCAGGCGGCCTGCTATTATCAAAGTGAATACGGACTGACCGAAAGCACCGATGAAATCATTGCCGGTGTCACCAGATTGATGGAATCCACCTATCTTGATCAGGCGGCCCCCAAAGACGGCGTTGAAACGGTCCTTTTGCGATTCAAAAGTCAGGGTGTGAAGATGTGTGTAACGACAGCCAACGAAAAGCCTTTGGCCGAAGCGGCGCTGGAACACTGTGGTCTGCTGCACTATTTCTCCAAGGTTTTAACTTGCGGTGAGATTGGCCACGGCAAGGATGAGCCTCAAATATATGAGGCGGCTCGGTCTTTGCTGGGGACAAAAAAGGAACATACCTATGTATTTGAGGACGCGCTTTATGCTGTCCGCAGCGCCAAAGCCGCGGGTTACCCTGTGGTCGGCGTCTGCGACCCCTCGGAAGATTGCCCAGAGGAGGTAAAAAATCTCGCGGATTATTATATTCATTCCTTTTTGGAAATGGAGGCTGTGCTATGAAAAAGGTTCTCACCATCGCCGGTTCCGACAGCAGCGGCGGCGCCGGTATCCAGGCGGATATCAAAACCATCACCGCCCATAAAATGTACGCCATGAGCGCCATCACGGCGCTGACAGCCCAGAACACCCTCGGCGTCTATGGCATCATGGAGGCCACGCCATCATTTGTCGCCGCGCAATTGGACTGTATTTTTAGTGATATTTTCCCCGATGCCGTTAAGATCGGCATGGTAAGCAGCGGCGATATCATCAAAACCATCGTGGAGAAATTGGGGCAATATAAGGCGGAAAATATCGTCGTCGATCCCGTTATGGTTTCCACCAGCGGTTCAAAGCTCCTTTCCGATACGGCAAAAGACGCTTTGATTGAGGAACTGTTACCCATTGCCACCGTCATAACGCCGAATATCCCCGAAGCGGAGGTGCTTTGCGGCTTTGCCATCAAAGACGAAAACGACATGATCCGTGCCGCTCGCGCCATCGGCAACCGTTTCCCCAGTGCTGTCCTGGTCAAAGGCGGTCATTTGGTTAGCGACGCCGTGGATTTGCTCTATGCTGATGACAATTTACAGTGGTTTTCTGCTGAACGGATTGATAATCCCAATACCCATGGTACCGGTTGTACCCTCTCTTCCGCCATTGCCTGCAATTTGGCGGCGGGCAATTCCTTGGACGAAAGTATAAAGAATGCCAAAGCATACTTAACCGGCGCGCTCAAAGCAATGCTTGACCTCGGTCAAGGCGCCGGTCCCTTGGATCATACGTACCGCATATTATGAATAACAGTTAAACTGTCATGGTTTGCCAAGCAAAATACTTAAAACAAGGCATCGTTCGATTGAAACGATTCCTTGTTTTATTCTATAGTGAAATTAAATTTGGCGTTGTTTCTACATGGCAAGTAGTCTAAAAACCGCTTTTGTAATATATAAGAACATGGTACACTATAAACACAGAAAGTATAAGCAAAAAATAAAAACAAAAGGAAATTTGATGATGTTCTTTGTAAATGGTATTCATAAAATCGCGCCATCGGAGTTGAGGCTGGACTTGCAGAAAAAAACATACCTTGCCCTTGACAAGTTGCATATTCCATTTGAACGTATAGACGATGACGAAACAATCACATATAAGATGATCAAAAGGCAGAATACCGAGACGCTCTTTGCCGGTAAACGGCAATGAAACGGGCATATTTCAAATATATACTGGCATTACTGCTCTTTGGCTCAAACGGTGTTGCAGCAAGCCACATCGGACTTACAAGCTATGAAATCGTTCTTTTACGCTCCTTATTAGGCAGTATTCTGCTGATCGTTGTTTTCTTTTTTGCAAAACCCAAACTGACCGCACTACACCATAAAAAGGATATGATTTATATTGCATTATCCGGTATGGCAATGGGTGCAGATTGGCTATTTCTCTTTGAAGCTTTTGCGCAAATCGGTGTTAGCATCGGAACGTTAATCAATTATTTGGGCCCTGTTATTGTGGTGGCAATCTCTCCATTGCTGTTCAAAGAGCGTATCACCGGATTTAAATTGATGGCACTCTTTATGGTGCTTTTGGGAGTATTTTTTATCAGCGGGCAGGCGGTAATACAGGGAAGTAGCACTTGGGGCCTGATCTGTGCCGGGTTATCGGCGATATCTTATGCTGCCATGGTCATTTTCAATAAGAAGTCCAGGCAGGTTACAGGATTAGAAAACGCTACCTTGCAATTACTTTTTGCCTTTTTGACGGTGGCTGTATTCTTTGGCTTAAAGCAAGGCTTCTACATTGAAATCACCGCCGGGGATTGGCTGCCTATTTTGTGGATTGGTCTGCTGAACACCGGCGTGGGCTGCTATTTATATTTTTCATCCATTGGCAATCTACCGGTACAAACCGTGGCCATCTGCGGTTACTTAGAGCCTCTTTCTGCTGTCGTGTTCTCGCTGATTTTCCTCCATGAAACGATGCTTCCATTGCAGGTTCTTGGTGCTGTATTGATCATAGGAGGGGCGCTTTTTGGCGAATCTCACGCAAGGGTAAAGAAATGAGGAATGGTATCATTGGAGTGTATAAAGACATCTGTGAACACCAAAATGATATCAAGAGGACAATGCCGGTCTTGCGCATTGCCCTCTTTTCTGCTCATTATAACTTTTGTTTTACAAATTGACCAGCTTTCCGTAAAGGGCGGCCACGTCCTGGGAAAAGCGTCCCACGGAAAAACGTTCTCGCACAGAAATGGCGGCGTTTTGACCGAGCTTATGCCGAAGCGTATCTTCGGTAAGGATCTGCTCAATACGGTCTTTGAACTCTGCAAAGGAATGATATTGAAAACCGTTTTCGTTGTCGCGGACGATATCATTTAAACAGGGATCTGCTTTGGCCACCACAGGCAACCCACTAACCATGGCTTCCATATAGGTCAGTCCCTGGGTCTCGCTTTGCGAAGCGCTGACGAAAACATCGCCCAACCGGTAATATTTCGCGATTTCCGCCGGCGGTACCATGCCCGTGAAAATCACCCGGTTCCCGATTTTCATTTTTTGGGCTGTTTTTTCCAATTCCCTGCGATAAGGCCCATCCCCCACCAGGAGTAGCACGAAGTCCTTTCGCTGCCACAGGGCAAGAAGTTGGAACAATTCCTCAATATTCTTTTCCTCCGCCAAGCGGCCGATGTAGAGAAGGACTTTTTGATCAGGTTTCATGCCGTATTCGCTACGGAGTTTTTTCAGCTCCGCCGTGGTAAATGTTATCATAAAGCGGTTGAGGTCTAAACCCGAGGGAATGGTGGCAATGGGTTTCGTGATGCCGTAGGTTAAAAGCATGGCGCGAATTTTTTCACTGGGTACGATGACGGCTTCGGTCTTGTCGAGGATTTTTCTGGAAAACAGCGCCGCTACCGCTTTCCCGAAATAGATATTGGGTGAAAAGTAGTGAGTGTAGTCTTCGTAGACGGTATGATACGTATGAACAATCGGCGCGTGAGAAGCTTTGGCGATTTTCCGCGCCAGGTAGAAGGTACTGAATTCGCACTGACTGTGAATGATGTCGGGATGCCATTGGATCAGTTCGTAAATATAACGGTGGGCCAAGGCCATACGCATTCTCGCGTCGGGATAGATCTTGCCTACGCCAATGGAGCCAATATAAACCGCCTGCCCTTTTTTATAGGAATAGAGGGAACCGGACAGCGTTAAGATGCGAACCTCGTGGCCCATTTCCGTGAGTCCCTTGGTAAGATTGACGACGGACGTTACCACGCCGTTGATCACGGGAAGATACCAATCAGTTGTGATGAGTATTTTCATTTTCATACCTACTTTTCCTGTTTTTTTTATGAAACCACAGAAAAATTAAAATTTCATTGAAACAAGACTATATTCTGATTAAAAATCATGACTTGCTTTATTCTATCCTAAACGAAAGAGATAAGCGCCCAAAATCACATAGGATCTATTAAAAATTTTTTCCAATCATAACATGTTTTTGTAAAAAAAACAACAAAAAACAATGGGAGGTTTTGCGGTTACGGCGTCTGTGAATTTTTCTTTACCGATTCCCCGCATAAAAAAATATTTTGTCTTATGAACTTGGTTTTTGTGTCGATTCTTCATTTATTTTATAAAAAGTCGTTGCCATTACATGTGTTTATGTTGTATAATTAAAACAGTGAATGGTCGTTGTATTTGCCAGCTGGCAAAGCTTATAGCTGGGCAAATAGCAACACCGCAGGCCACGGGGGGTTCGTCAAAAGTCCGGTGGAAAAGCAATTTTGCCGGGAGCGGGATTCCTATGGAAACACGACGGCAAGGAGCTATAATGAAGATATGCGGTCTGCAAAAAACGACGTTATTGGATTATCCCGGCAGAGTTGCCTGCACCGTTTTCACAGGTGGCTGTAATTTTCGCTGCCCTTTTTGCCACAACGCGTCTCTTGTCTTGGATCAGGACAATCATACATCTGTTTTGGCAGAGGATTTTTTTTCCTTTCTGCGCAAGCGTCGCGGTATCCTCGACGGCGTCTGTATCACCGGCGGTGAGCCGCTACTGCAAAGGGACATCGCAGATTTTTTATATCAAGTAAAGAGCCTCGGTTATGAGGTGAAACTCGATACCAACGGCAGCTTTCCCCACTGCTTAAAAGAATTGGTTCGAAAAGGGCTTGTTGATTACGTGGCCATGGACATCAAAAGTTCCCCTGC
>CALFRX010000021.1 GCA_937919295.1 uncultured Peptococcaceae bacterium
AAAACCTGGAGAAAAGCGATGTACTTTCCGCGGAAAAAACGCGTCGAAAAATGATCACAGGAAGGTGACCGAATCAACGCCTATTTGCCCACTTTCTTTTGTATCATAGTGAAGGAAAAGGGCGGGGTTGCCTTTTTGCCAAAGCAGGTGAAACCGTTGGAAAAATTTTCTCTTCCCAAAATCATTTGGCCCACCACCCACTGTGTTCTTTGCGGTGAAAACTCTGTCTTAGAATATCCGGGACTTTGCCGCCGCTGCCTTCAGCGCATGTTGGCCAACAGGGAGCGGGAGGTTTTTTGTCAAAGCTGCGGCGCTTTTTATGCCGCCCAATTTAGAGTTTGCCCCAACTGTTTTCTGAAAACGCCGTCTTATCGTAAGAACGGTATTTTTGCCGCCTTTCCCTATGATGAAGACAGCGGCGCCCTTGTCAAAAAGCTGAAATACAACAACCGCCGCGATCTCGCGGAGACCATGGCGAAACTGTTTTTCGCCCAAATCAGCCTTGATGCCGCTGATTATGACCTCGTTACCGCGGTACCGATGCACAAAAAACGGCGAAGAGAGCGCGGCTACAATCAGGCGGCGGTGTTTGGGCAAAAGATCGCCGAAACCCTGTCTCTGCCCTTTGCCGAGGACCTGCTTCGTCAAACGAAAGAGACCGTAAGCCAAACAGCCCTTGCTTACCGGGAACGTCTGCATAATTTAAAAGGGGCCTTCACCGCGGGACTCCCCGGAGATCTTGGGGGCAGGCGTATTCTCCTCGTAGACGACGTCATTACCACCGGCGCCACGATGAAAGAATGCGGCGCCGCCTTGGCCGCCGCCGGTGCGAAAAAGGTCGTTTTTGTCGCTTTTGCCGCAGGAAAAACACAGCGGGGAAGATGAAGGCAGAGATGAGGATAACTTTGCAAAAAGTAGCGAAATAACGTATCTTTTCGGCGGAAAAAGGGAAAAATATACAAATATGCAATAAGCTGGAATGTGCGTAGCAGGTTGTTAACAAATTTATGCACATTATCCACAAAAAACGTGAAGATTTTCCCTATTCTTTGATTGAACGTATTGTCACAATGTGATAGAATAAGCAGAAAAAAGAACTGTCGCCCCCGTTTCAATAAAAGGAGGACTTATGTCAAACCTATGGCACGATATCAACCCCCGCAGAATCGCTCCCGATGATTTTATCGCTGTGATTGAAATTGAAGAAGGCACAAAATCCAAATACGAGCTGGACAAAGAATCCGGCGCGCTGATTCTTGATCGAGTGCTCCACACCTCCACCCACTACCCGTCGAACTACGGTTTTATTCCCCGTACTTATGCCGACGACGGCGATCCCCTCGATGTGCTGTTGGTTTGCAGCGAAACGATTCGTCCCCTGACTTTGGTTCGTTGTTATCCCATCGGCGTTATTACGATGTTGGATAACGGCAAACAGGATGAGAAGATCATCGCCGTACCCTTCAACGATCCGATGTACAACGATTATAAAGATATCGAAGAATTGCCGCACCATATATTCAATATGATGATGCACTTCTTCTCCGTCTATAAAAATCTCGAAGGAAAAAAGGTGGAGGTGGGAGGCGTCTATAATGCGGAAAAAGCCAAGGAGATCATTGCTTACTGCATCGACCACTATAAGGAGTCCTTTTGCAGATGATAAAACGGTCAAAGAATCCTCTGAAAAAACAAGGGTTTTTTAATAACGGAGCGAATAATATAGAATAAAACCAAATATAGCCCTGTGTAAGGAAGGAGTGGTACTGTGAAGATTATTTTCAAAGGAAAGAACATTGAGGTTACCCCTGCCTTAAAAGAACACGCCGAAAAGAAACTCGGCCGCCTTGACCGCTTTATGGAGGTGGACAAAGCGAATGTAACGATGATCGTGGAGAAGGGCCACCAGAAGGTGGAAGTGACCATGATGATCAGAGGCTATATTCTTCACGGTGAAGACAGCGCCCAGGATTTGTACGCGGCCATCGATTCCGTTGGTGACAAACTCGAAAAGCAGCTGGTAAAATATAAGGAAAAGTTGCAGCGGAAAACGAAAAAAGATAAGGAAAAATTGACCGATCTGCCCATCAATCAGGGCGGGGAAACCGAGGATGAACTGGTACGGACTAAGCGCTTCCCGATGAAACCCATGACCGTGGATGAGGCGATCATGCAGATGAATATGATAGGTCACAGCTTTTTTGTTTTTGCCAATTGCGAAAACGGTGAGGAGATCAATGTCGTATATCTCCGCAACGACGGTAAATACGGTTTGATTATCCCTGAAATCTTCTGAAACAGAAAGGGAGCCGTAGGGCTCCCTTTATTAATCAAATGAAAAAATTGCTGCGGCCAGGCAGCGTATGATACGGGAGGTATCACATCACTTTATGTTACGATCTTTAAAATACTTTTTTGACGATAACGCCAAGGATATCAAAAAATATTCGCAGAAGGTGGAATTGATCAATGCCCTGGAACCGGATATGGCTGCCCTCTGCGATCAAGATCTAAAAGCGAAAACAGAAGAGTTTAAAAAACGCTATCAGGACGGCGCCAACCTCGAAGAACTGCTCCCCGAAGCCTTTGCCGTGGTGCGGGAAGCGGCCAAGCGCGTCTTGCATATGCGTCATTTTGACGTTCAGCTCATCGGCGGTATGGTCCTCCATGACGGACGCATCGCCGAGATGAAAACAGGGGAAGGGAAAACCCTCGTGGCGACGCTTCCCGCCTATCTCAACGCCATCACCGGTAGGGGTGTTCATGTGATCACCGTCAACGATTACCTCGCCACCCGCGACAGCCAGTGGATGGGACAAGTCTTTACCTTTCTCGGCCTCACCGTTGGCCTCAACATCCACGGCCTTGAATATGAAGAGAAAAAAGCGGCTTACACCGCGGATATCACCTACGGAACCAACAATGAATTCGGCTTCGACTATCTCCGCGACAACATGGCTGTGCGGGAAAGCGCCATGGTACAGCGGGATCTCTTCTACTCGATCATCGACGAAGTCGACAGTATCCTCATTGATGAGGCGAGAACGCCGCTGATCATTTCCGGTCAGGCGGAAAAGCCCACGGAAAACTATTATACCGCCGCCAAAATCGTCTCCCGGTTACGGGAAGGCGAAGACTATATGATTGAGGAAAAAACCAAAAGTTCCGCTTTGCATGAAGAGGGCATCGCCAAAGTAGAAGCCCAGCTCGGTATAGAAAACCTCTATGCCGATGAGAATAATGAGTGGAGCCATCTGATTACCAATGCCGTCCGGGCCAAGGCCCTCTTTAAAAAGGACCGCGATTATGTGGTGAAAGACGGGGAAGTCATCATCGTCGATGAATTTACGGGCCGTCTGATGTTCGGCCGCCGCTACAGTGACGGTCTCCACCAGGCTTTGGAAGCCAAAGAAAATGTGAAAATCGAGCGGGAAAGCCAAACCTTGGCCACCATCACCTTCCAGAACTACTTCCGTATGTACGAAAAGCTTGCCGGTATGACCGGCACGGCGAAAACGGAAGAAAACGAATTTACGAAAATTTACAAAATGGACGTTGAACCGGAAGAAATCGAAAAATTCTATGAC
>CALFRX010000022.1 GCA_937919295.1 uncultured Peptococcaceae bacterium
AATGACCGGTATTCCCTATACGGGCCCTTCGGTGCTTTCCGCCGCCGCCGGTATGGACAAGGTGGCACAAAAGGCCCTCTGCAAAATGGGGAACGTGCCGGTGCTTGATTGCTTTTGGTTTTACGGCGCCCAATGGAGCGACGCCGAAGAAGATATCATCGCCTTTATTGAACGAAAGTTTTCCTATCCCGTTATCGTCAAGCCGGCCAACCTCGGCTCCAGTATTGGCATAAAAATTGCCGAAAACAGGGAGGAGTTGATCGACGCCATTGAGGTGGCGGCCCACTACTCTCAGAAAGTTTTAGTGGAGCACGCCATCAAGAATTTGAAGGAAGTCAATATTGCCGTCCTCGGCGACGCCTATCAGGCCGAAGTTTCCGAATTAGAGGAGCCGGTGAGTGCCGAAGAGATTCTTACTTTTGGCGAAAAATACCTTCAGCCTGACGGCAAAACCGAAGGCATGGCCGGGCTGAAACGGAAGATTCCCGCGGAAATTCCTGAGGAGACAGCTTCCCGCATTCGGGAAATCGCTTTGGATACCTTCTACTGCATGAACGGTCAGGGCGTATGGCGCCTTGACTTTATGATGGATCTTGATACGGATCAGATTTACCTGAACGAAGTCAACACGATTCCCGGTTCCCTTTCCTTTTATTTATGGGAACCCAAAGGGCTATCTTATCCGCAGCTTCTTGATAAGCTGATTCAGATTGCCTTAAGGAACAAGCAGAGAAAGAAGAATATGATCACTTCTTTTTCCAGTAATATTTTGGCCCAGGGAGGCTTTAAAGGTAAAAAATAATGGATGAGAGAGAGGTAAGCTATTTGGTGGCCCTGGGTCAAGTCAGCGGGCTGCGCCAAAATCTGCTTACATTGTTGATGGATTATTTCGGGGATGCCGAAAAAGCCTGGCGGGAGTATCGCCGCTGGCATAAGGCGCTGCCCTTGACCGCCGAAAAATGCGATGATATGGTCAGCAGCCGTAGGGGATTGGAACCGGAAACCTTTGCGCGCTACCGCGAAAAGATCGGTGTGAAGGTGGTCACGGTAAAGGACGCATATTTTCCCGCCGGTTTGCGAACAGTGGAGGATGCGCCCTACTATCTTTTTTATTACGGCACCCTGCCGGATCCTGACCGTCTCGCCATTGCTGTGGTAGGATCGCGGAAGTGCTCCGATTATGGCAAAGCCGCCACCCAGAAGGTTGTCACCGACTTGGTGCAAAAGGCCGGTGTGGCCATCATCAGCGGCATGGCCGAAGGCATTGATGCCGCTGCCCATGGGGCAGCGCTGCAAGCCAACGGTTACACCGCGGCGGTTTTGGGCAACGGCATTGACGTGATCTATCCGCCCTTTCACGGAAAGCTCTATCGGGCATTGAAAGAAAAAGGTGCCGTGATCAGCGAGTTTCCTTTGGGCTACGGCAGTTTTCCCCAGAATTTTCCCCAACGTAACCGGCTGATCAGCGGTTTAAGCAGCGGCGTTTTCGTGACGGAAGCCCGGATCAAAAGCGGCGCCTACCATACGGTGAAACACGGCCTGGAACAGGGCAAGGAAATTTACGCGCTGCCTCATTCGATCTTTTCCGGCGGCAGTTATCTGCCCCATTATCTCATCGAAACAGGTCAGGCGAAATTCGCCGCCTGCGCCGAAGATATTTTAGAAGATTTCATCGATGTGGGGCTCGTTGAGCGTATGCAGCGGGGGGAAATTCAGGACAGTTCTTGCCTTGCCGCCTCCCCGGGGGAGCGGGAAGTCATCGCCGCCTTGAAAAAGGGCGAACGCTGCTTTGACGAGCTGTTGCAAGCCGCGCCGCTGACCGCGGCGGAACTCTCTTCCTTTTTAACCCGCCTTGAACTCGAAGGCGCTATTTACGAAACACCTGAAAAAACCTACATACTAAAAAATAATTAAGGGGTATCATTTATGAGCAAATACTTGGTGGTTGTGGAATCCCCCACGAAAGCGAAAACGATCGGCAAATTTTTAGGGAAGAACTATAAAGTTGTTTCCTCCATGGGTCATATCCGCGATCTGCCCAAAAGCAAACTCGGCATTGAGGTGGAAGAAGGATTCAAACCCCATTACATCACCATTCGCGGCAAGGGGGAAATGCTGAAAGAACTGAAAAAAAGCGCCAAAGCCGCGGAAAAGATCTTCTATGCCGCCGACCCTGACCGCGAAGGGGAAGCCATCGCCTGGCACTTGAAACAATATTTGGAGAACAATCCCGAGGGCAGTGATCCCAATCCCGATGAATTATGCCGCATTGAATTCAATGAGATCACCAAAGACGCCATTAAAAACGCGGTAAAAAAACCGCGTCCCATTGATGTGAACCGTTTCTACGCCCAACAGAGCCGCCGCATCTTAGACCGTCTTGTTGGTTATAAGCTCAGTCCGCTGCTGTGGAAGAAGGTCCGAAAAGGCCTTTCCGCCGGTCGTGTGCAAAGCGTGGCGGTGCGGCTGATCTGTGAACGCCAAAGAGAAATTGACGATTTCAAGCCGGAAGAATACTGGACCTTGGAAGCGGACTTTCTCCATAAGGACAGCGAGCTCAGCGCCAAATTGCTGAAGGTGGACGGGAAAAAAGCGGAGATCCCCAACGAAGCAGCCATGGAGACGGTGATCGGCGGTTTGAAAGACGCCGTTTACAAAGTTATTTTGGCGCAGAAGAAGCAAAAAAACAAATCGCCGCTGCCCACCTTCACCACCAGCAGTATGCAGCAGGAGGCCAACCAGAAGTTGAATTTCACGGCCAAACGCACCATGCAGCTGGCGCAGCAGCTTTACGAAGGGATTTCTTTGGGCGGCAGCAATGTCGGTTTGATCACCTATATGCGTACCGACTCGGTGCGCGTTGCCGAACCGGCCCAGCAGGAGGCCCTCGATTATATTGAGCACACCTATGGGAAAGAGTATTGTCCTGAAAAACCGCGGCAGTACGCCGTCGGCGCCCACGCGCAAAACGCCCACGAGGGGATTCGCCCCACTTCCGTGCAGAGAACGCCGCTTTCCATAAAACAATACCTGAATCAGCCTCA
>CALFRX010000023.1 GCA_937919295.1 uncultured Peptococcaceae bacterium
ACCTGCGCCTCTTGGGGTAGTAGCGTCTGCAGTGTGGTTTCGTAATCCGCGCTTCCCGCCAAGGCGGAAAACAGCGTGAAACCGTCGCCGCCGTTATGGTTCAGGGCAAAGCGCAGTGTCTGCCGAAGCTCCCCTTTATTATATACTGTGTCCATAAACTGATCGAGTTTTTTCAGCCGATGCAGTTCCGCTGTGGCAATATCCTTGGAGCGCACCACTTCATAAGGGGGAAACGTCTCAGCGATATAGCCGAAGCGCTCCCTTTCCCGAGCCAGTTTGGTGCCGGGGAGCAGCTTCAAAAAGCCCAACTGTAAATAGTCGGGATAAAGGGATATCACCTCGTTGAAGCCCTTGACAAAGGAAGTGATATCCTCATGAGGCAGGCCGGCGATTAAATCAAAATGGGTATGCAGGTTGTCCGCGGCGATCAGTTCTTGATAATATGGTTTCGTCTGTTCCCATTGGGCCAAACGGCAGCTTTCCGTTAGCGTCGCTTCGTTTAAAGACTGGATGCCGATTTCCACCTGAAAATAGTCTTTCGGCGCCGACGTCAGCAAGTCCACGGTTTCCCGATCCAGCAGTTCACCCTTGAGCTCAAAGTGAAAGGTGATCCCTGCTCTGTAATGCTCAAGGAGGTAACGCAGAATTTCTTTGGCCCGCTCTTTGGGAGCGTTGAAGGTGCGGTCAACAAGTTTGACTACGGAAAATTCGTGGTTAAGGAAAAAGTCGAGCTCTTTTTTGACCCGCTCCACAGGCAGGTACGCCCTGCGTTTTTCCGCCGAGGAGAGGCAGAAAGCGCAGCGGTAGGGGCATCCCCTGGACGTTTCGTAATAAACGAGGCGGTGTTTTAAGCCAGGCAGATCCTCTTCTCGGTAGGGAAATTTCCAGTCCTGCGCAAAGGAATGCTCTGACAAAAGCTCTAAGCTCCGCTTAGGGTCGTCTCCTCTCTCGATGGCAGTTAAAAGGTGAGCCCAAAGGGGTTCCAGCGCGCCGGAAACCACAATACCGTAAGGGGAAAAAGCCTCGGTTGCGTAGGTGGGCTCCGGCCCACCCAAAATCAATACGGTCTTAGGCAGCGCTTCTTTCACCATGCTTAGCAGTTTGAGCACCGTCTCCCGATTCCAAAGATAAACGGAAAAGGCGATGATGTCGTAATTCCCGGCGACGATCTCATAAAAGATGCCCAGGATCGGTTCGTTGTTATTAAATTCTCTGATCTCCCCTTTCATCCCCTGGGGCAAATTCTCCCGGAGATAGTAGAGGGCGAGATTACTGTGGACAAATTGGCTGTTGACACCGATCAATCCGATTTTCATATCCATCACCTATTCTATTATAGCAGAAGAAAACCAAAAAACACAGGGGCGCGTTCCCTATCTTCTGCCGACAAAGCATTCCGCGATGGCGTACCCTCTGTGACTGCTGCATATAGTTTATACGTTAACATAAAACAGATGAGAAATCAAACTTCTAACTAAATCATAAAGATACAAAAGAGACGCCGCAAAGGCGTCTCTTGCACAAATTGTATTCAGCGGTACATGCCGTTGATCTCCATATAGTTATAGATCTGTTCACCATGCTGCTGCTCTTCTTTTTGAATGTGGTTCAAGGCTTCGCGGATGGCAGGGTCTTTGAATTCAAAAATACCGGTGTTATATACGGAGGAAACATGCTTTTCCGTGGATAACGCGTCTGTACAGAGATAACTATCCTGCTGTTTGTTTTGGTTCGATTCATAATACGTATAGGAGGGTGTAATCTGCTGTTGCGGCTGCTGAGATTGCTGTTGACCGCTGCTCCCGGCGGATTGCATCATCGGCACGCTGCCGTTCATAATCTGTTCAAGGGTTCTTAAATGCTGTTCTTCCTGTCGTCCCAAACGTGAAAATAGAGTTTTCAGTTGCATGTCACTGGCATCACTGGAATATTTCGTGTATTTTTCAATACAGATCTGTTCCTGTTCCTTCAAATCACCTAAAAGCGACGCTTCTTTTTGTGTTAAATTCATATAACAATCACCTCGCTCTTATTATGCGGCGCTGAGAAGAAAATATACATAATTTTCCGGTGTACTGCCTCACTTTACCAAGAAAAGCAAATGTCCATACCCCTCCTGCTCCATCTCCTCTTTGGGGATGAATTTAAGCGAAGCACTGTTGATGCAGTAACGCAAACCGCCGGTTTTGCGCGGCCCATCGTTGAAAACATGACCCAAATGAGCATCGCCGACACGGCTGCGCACCTCGGTGCGGCGCATGCCGAAGGAAGCATCCGCCTTTTCTCTGAGTACATTGGGATCAATGGGCTTTGCAAAGCTGGGCCAGCCACAGCCGGATTCAAATTTATCGTCAGATGAGAAAAGCGGCTCGCCGGTGGTGATGTCCACATAGATGCCGGGGCGAAATGAATGGAAAAACTCGTTTTGAAAAGGAGGCTCGGTGGCGTTATGCTGGGTGACTTCATACTGGCTTGGCGTCAACTGCGCCTTTAAGCGTTCCTTTTCCGGCAATGAGTAGTCCATGGGGTTTACCAGCGCTTTCGCGGCCTTTGCAAATTTTTCTTGGGAAATGTGGCAGTATCCCCCCTTATGCTTATTTAAATACTGCTGATGATACGCTTCCGCCCTTTTGAATTGGTACAGAGGTTTTACCTCAACAGCAATGGGTTCCGGGTAACGCGCCTGCAAGACGCCAAAAGACGCGTCGATCACCGCTTTGTCCTTTGGGTCGGTATAATAGATGCCCGTTCGGTACTGGGGGCCGAAATCACCTCCCTGGTGATTGACGGCGACCGGGTCGATGGCGTCATAATAGAGGGTCAACAAAAAATCGAGAGCTACCTTTTCAGGATCGTAAACAACGCGTACCGTTTCGGCATGACCTGTGTCACCGCAGCAGACTTCCTCATAAGTAGGATTTTCTGTATTGCCGTTGGCATAACCGACCGCGGTCTCCAGCACTCCGTATATGGACGCAAGATATTTTTCCATGCCCCAAAAGCAACCGCCTGCCAAATAAATTTCCGCCATGGCGTGCCTCCTTCCATTTCAAATCAGGCTTTTTCCATATCTACTCTTTTTGATTAATCATACCCTGTTTTGCGTTCATTATAATATAGAAAGACCAGGAAAAGCAAGGCGCGTTCCTGATTCTTTGTTTGGCGGGGAAAAAAGTGATACCTGAAAATTTAAAAGCCCAATTCAGCATGAAACTGAACTGGGCTTTCACGTGTCTACTTTCCTTGATAGGCCTGTGGCTCAACTTTAATCTTGCAATTTACCAAAGGGAAAATAAGCTTCATAAAAATGACAACGCTTATTATCTCGACGAAATGTCAGCAGATAACGGATATATACCTTTTCACCACAGGAAACCCCCTGATCTTTCCCGAGCGCCAAAACCGATTCCAGAATCGACGGGTCTTTCATCTCCTTATCACTAATGAAAGAAGTATAAAGATATCGCTGATTAACAATTTTATGATATCTTATGGATGGAAACTCTTCATCTAATATTGAAACGAAATGTTTCCCGATCATCATAGGAGACTCTTCATAAATCGTAGTATCATCCGTAATCCTGAACTTACTCACCCAATAGCTGACGGAAAAGAGAGCGGAATGGATGTTCATATGAAGCTCCTTTTCCGGATAAAAAAGATAGACCGGTTTGTTCAGAACCATTTCGGCGAATTTGTTTTGGTAAGATAAGGCGTGCTTAATCTGGACCTCAAAATCACGGAGCATGTCCAAGGATTCCATTCGACGATGAATTTCCTCTTCAAATAAATCGTTTTGATGGGAATAGACGTTTATATATTCATCGAGAGAATCGGCGTAGATAATATCATGAATCTCATCGACATTGGCATTGAGACAATTACGGAAAAAAGACACGTCAATCAATTCCAAAAGATCTGCTCCACTATAATAGCTATACCCATTATTCTCGTTTCTTTTGGATGAAATCAAACCCTTTTCGGTATAGTAACGCATGGCGGAACGGCTGATTCCCAAAAGATTCCGGACTTCAACAGGAGACATTTCCTTTATCATAATTTCACAATTCCTTAACTGCTTTTGCTATGCGGAAATCATATCACATCACTAATTTTAACTCAAGCTCTTTCAATCTTGCCAATATATGCAAGTATATCTTTTTCCTGTTCGGCATCGAGGAGACTATTCGGTGCGGATTCGAGGATATGAAGAACCTTCGCGTGAGCAACTTCCACAACGTCCTTGGAGCCATCGCCTTCCCAGGCGTCACTGGAGCGCCAATCGGAAACACTCGGCTGCCAACCTTCACGAACATGCAGCATCGTGGATTCTTCGGTGAGGAAGTCCTGACAAGGTTTGCAGCCCATAAGTTCTTTCATGCCCATGTATTCTTCGGTGGTGTTCATGCCGTTGAGGATGAAGCGTACCCTGTCTACAAGTTCGTTGTCGAGGACGCATTTTTCCAGAGAAGTGGTCATCAGGTTGGAGAGAGCGCCGACGGTTTGGCTGGTCAGGTTAACGCCTGCCAATGCGCAGAAGAGGAAACTCTGCATGGATTCCATACCTGCCTGGAAGTCGATGGTCTTGGAACTGGTAACGCCGGTCTGAGAACGAGCCGGCAGGTTGTAGAATTCACGATACATCTGAATGCAGGCGCCGAGCATCAGGGTACTGTCAGGGGAAGAACATTCCCAGGTAGCATAACGCATGTTGCCGGAGGTCAGCGTCGAAGAGGTAATCATCGGCACGCCGGAACGCACCAGCTGAGCATAAACAAGGCCGGCGAGGGTTTCGGTGACGTCGAGGATAACGGTGGAATAAAGATAAATCGGAGCAGTGATACCATTCATCGGTGCGGAAACGAGGCAGATCGGCTGATTATTTTCGGCGAATACGCGGATGCCTTCGCAAGCGAATTCCGAATAGAATAGCGGAGAGTTCGGAGTAGCGATATGCCAGGTTAAATAATGCTCTTTGACATACCCTTCTTTGCCGTAGGCAACGTCGAAGAGTTTCAAACATTCTTCTTTTTCCTGGATGGTGTCAAGTTCCATGGGGCTGAGAATCGGCTTG
>CALFRX010000024.1 GCA_937919295.1 uncultured Peptococcaceae bacterium
CCGTCCTCTTCCACCACTTCCAGGCCTTTGAGCTGAAAGAAATAGTAGGTGTCGGGAGGCAGCGGCAGTACATCTTCGGCCTCGATCTGTAAAAGCGATCCTTTGAGGCGCTCTGCCTTGTCACGGTCGTCAATACCTGCCAGACCTATGATCAAAACTCCGTCCTGATCGCCTTTGACGGAAGTCAGCGCCGCGTAGCGCTTTTCTTTTTCAAGATAAAATACGCTGTGCTTTTTAAAACGGCCGGGGTGGTCGGTTTCCGGTTTTACCTTGACCTCTCCTTTGATGCCGTGGGCGGATAAAATGATTCCGGTGGTAATTTTCATGTCGTTAAGATAAACAGGCAAGAGCGGTTTTGCTCTTGCTGTAAAATAAAAATGAAGTGACTTTGTTTCATCATAGAAGGCGCTGAGCCATCATACCCAAAAGACGCGGGAAAAATGTGAGGCACGCTCAGTACAAAAAATACGTAAGCGTCTCACATTTTTACCAAAACCGCGCAATACTCCTGCACAACGTCTAAATCAAACGATATCCAAGGATGCCTTCTCTTTGTTCTTTGTCGCGTATGCCTTTAAGACCGTACGAATGGAACGGGCGATACGGCCTTGTTTGCCGATGACTTTGCCCATATCTTCCGGGGCAACGCTCAATTCCAAAATCGTGGTGCGGTCGTTTTTCGATTCCGTGACTTTCACCGCTTCGGGATTGGTCACGAGGGAACAGGCGATGTATTCGATTAAGTCTTTCATCATAACACCTCTTATTTGATGCCAGCTTTTTTCAATACGCTCTTCGCGGTGTCGCTGGCTTGGGCGCCGTCGGCCAACCACTGTTTGGCGCGGTCTTCGTTGATTCTGATTTCTGCGGGATCCGTCAGGGGGTTGTAGTAACCGAGAATTTCAATGAAGCGCCCGTCTCTGGGATAGCGGGAGTCGCAAACGACGACTCTGTAAAAAGGCGCTTTCTTACTGCCCATTCTCTTCAATCTGATTTTTGTTGCCATACTTATTTTCCTCCAATGGTACATATAATATAAATTATTTTAAGAGAAATTTCTCATTAAAAACCTAGCTGTATACAAAATAGGTGTAAGCGGATTCTGGATAACAGGATAACAGGCTGCCGAGAAAGGCTTAGACGCGGTGAACGCTTTGGCCTGCGGCTGCGCCGCGTACCTAGATGTACTCAAGCTGTCGCGGGGCAAAGGGTTCGCCGCGTATCAGACGGCCTGATTAAAAACCGGGGAAGCCGCCGGGCAGATTCAGGTTTCCTTTTTTGCCCTTGGCCATGCCGCCAAGCTGCTTCATCATTTTTTTCGTTTGCTCGAATTGTTTCAAGAGCTTATTGATATCCTGCACCGTGGTGCCGCTCCCGGCGGCGATGCGTTTTTTACGGCTGCCGTTTAAAATGCTGTTGCTGCGCCGTTCTTGGGGCGTCATACTTTGGATGATCGCCTCTGTCTTTTTCATCAGCGTTTCATCGATGGTGGCGTTTTTCAGGGCCTTATTGACACCGACCCCGGGGAGCATATTGAT
>CALFRX010000025.1 GCA_937919295.1 uncultured Peptococcaceae bacterium
CTCATGACTCCTGAAATGTCCATGGGATACCTCCTTGCTTTTATTCTCTAAAACATGATCGCTATAGATTAAAACTGGAGAATAAAGTTTGAAAGAGTAGTGCCCAACCGTCAACCAAGACAAACAACAGCAACTTAAACGGCAGTGAAATCATGACCGGCGGCAGCATAATCATGCCCATTGACATCAGTGTACTGGCTACGATCATATCGATGATCAGGAAGGGAATAAAAATCAAAAAACCTATGGTAAATGCGCGCTTTAATTCACTGGTCATAAAAGCGGGCGTCACAACGGTCATCGATAACTCTTCAGCGTTTTCTACTTTTTCCGTATCGGACAGTCGAACGAATAGATTTAAATCCTCTTTTTTGGTTTGTTTCAGCATGAACTCCTTGAGGGGAACAGACGCCCGGCTCAAGAACTCTCCTTCGCTGATTTCCTCTTTTTGATAAGGCTGATAAGCGGTTTGGTCAATTTCATGAATCACCGGCGACATGATAAATAGGGATAAAAACAAGGCAATGGCAATCAACACCTGGTTTGGCGGTGTTTGCTGTAACCCCAGGGCATTCCGTAAAAAAGACAAGACAATAATAATCCGGGTAAAGCAAGTCGTCATGATCAGGAGCGACGGTAACAAGGCGATTAAAGTCAAGGTGAGAATAATATCGACGGTGTCCAGCGAATCCCCGTTGACATTGATCTCTACATTACCGGCGGCGAAAACAGAATCAGGGAAAACCGTCAAAAAGAGCAAGGCCAAACTGAATATGGTCAAAATATACTTTATCGTTAACAGTACCTTATCTTTATTCATCTTTTTTACTTCTGCCATCCGCGTTACCCACCTTCGTACCCACCTTGTCTTTGACCGTTTGCTTCAGCGTATTTAAAAAATCATTCTGCGCAAGAGACGGTTCCGTTGGTTGATAATCGGACAGTTCCTGTAAAATTTCAATATTGTTATTTGCGAATCCAATCAAATAGTATTTTTCGCAGACTTCTATTACCGCAAGTCCTTTATCCTGGCCTAACGCCGCGCGTTCCAATACTTTGATATGGTTGGAGCTTGTCGCCACATTTACCTTTTTCGCCAAATACTTGCTGAACTTATAGCTCAGGTACAAGATAACCACAATGGCCAAAATAGAAAAAATCAATGGTAATACATCTTGAAAAAAGCTCAATGTTCATTCATCCTTTATCACTTAATCAGCGGCTTAGCCCAAAATATTGGTAACCGTTTTCATGATTCTTTCAGGCTTGAAGGGCTTTACGATAAAATCTTCCGCCCCGAATTTCAGCGCTTCCAAAACCATATTTTCCTGTCCCATCGCGGAACACATAACGATTTTACACTCATGATTGATCTCTTTGATCGCTTTCAGCGCCTCAAGCCCGTCCATATTCGGCATCGTGATATCCAATAAAGTCAAATCCGGTTTTTCTTGCTGATACAATGCAATGGCCTCTTCCCCGTCCTTTGCTTCAATAATTTCGGTATAGCCATTTTGCTGCAAAGTGTTTTTGATCATCATTCTCATGAAAGCCGCATCATCAACCAACATAATTTTCTTACTCATCGTTGTCCTCCCCTTTTGTTAAAGAATTTTCATTAGCTCATTATTGCTGATAATTTCGGATACCCTGACGCCGTAACAGTCTTCTACCACTACCACTTCACCCCTGGAAACCGGCTGTCCGTTAACGAAAATATCAACCATGGCGCCGGCTTGTTTGTCCAGCTCGATAATGGTTCCCGGGGAAAAGGTCAGAATATCTTTGATCTGTTTTTTGGTTCGCCCAAGTTCCACGGAAATCTGTAAAGGAACCGACATGATTAAATTTAAATTATTGGATTGTTCTTCCGAAAGCACTGGCTCCACCGGCTGAAATTCGCTGAAATCGACACGCTGAACCTGATAGCGGGCCTCCGTAGGGGATATCTTATGACCGCTGCTGTACCCCTGATCCCTATTGGCGTCCAAGGGAGGCTGCGCTTGGGGTTGCTGATACGGCATATCCTGTTGCGGTTGAGGCGTAGGAACCTCCGGCTGGGGCTGCCTTTGCGGTTCAGCCTGGGGCTGCGCTTGGGGCTGAGCGGTTTCGGTTTTATCAGAACCGTTGTCCAGAGAGCCGATCAACTCTTTGGCCAAAGGCGCGCTAAGCACACTGATAAATTCACTTTCCAAAACCCCCTCAATGGTGAGATGGAAACAGATGGAGACCACCGTAGAATCATCGGCATAATATTTCTTTTTAAAGTTGCTGCTGCTTTCAATCTGAAAGGAGCTGGGAGGTGAAATATTAACAGTCCGGTCTAAAAGCTGAGACAGAGCAGTGGCGGAGGAACCCATCATTTGGTTCATGACCTCGCATATTGCACTGTTACTGATTTCATCCAAAACGAATTTTTCATCGGAAGGCTCTCTCTGTAACAGCAGGTCAACAATGGTCTGTACATCCGATTCCTTGAGAATCATTATGTTGGTTCCCAATAAACCGCCGGTATAAGTAATTTCTACCCCAACAGCCGGTTCAAAGGATTCAAAATAGAAATCACTTGCTTTTTGCACTCCAACGGAGGGCGTCGTAATAACGACGCGCTTATCTAACATCGTGGACATGGACGTCGCTGAAGCCCCCATGCTAATATTCAGGATCTCTCCGATGGCGTCAATTTCCATCTCCGTAAATAACTCGTTATGATCTGCCAAACCCCTCACCCTTCCTTTACTCGTTCAATTCTAACAGCATAGTTGTTTTTATTTTTGCCCATTGTCGCAGTGAACCAAGGAAGGTCTTCAATCTTAATATCCACCGAACCGTCCTTAACTTCCTTATTTAACAACAAAACATCACCTTTTTGAAGACTTAATAATTCCTGCAGATTGATTTCTGTCTCACCCAATACCCCCGTGACCGTCAGTGGCGCGTCTCGCAAAGAGTGCATGATCATCGTTTTGTGTTTGTTTTCCTGGTCAAAATCTTGCCTTGTCCTTTCCTTCACATATTTCATATCAAATAACTTAAGGAGGAACTCCATGACTTTAGTGGGTAGGCACACATTAATATTGCCCTTCAAACCTTCAATCACGGTTTCGATAACAATAATGACGGTTGTTTCCTCGGGAGAAATAAACTGGATTAATCTGGAATTGGTTTCGATCATCTCCAGATGGTGCCCGACTTCTCCGTAATTACGCCAAACATTGGTCAACTGCTGGGTCACTTGATGAAACATATGCTCGATCAAAGATATCTCAATGCTGGTAAATTCTCTGCTGAGGTTGTAGTAGCTGCCGTCCCCGCCCAGGAGCCGGTCGATGATGGAAAAAGATAGCGGCCGGGCGATTTCGATAATGAATTGATTGTCATCCTCGCTGATCTCATCGTTCTCAATGCCGATGATCCCCATTAAAACCGAATCATTTAAGGCATTGTTATAATCACGAAATTCTTCTTCCTCAATCTGGACAATTTCCATGACGCAGCCTACTCTCAGCATGCTGGTGAGCTGTAATTCAAAGAATTTAATAAAGTTGCTGAAAATATTATCCAGGGATTTCAGTTGTTCTCTTGTAAATCTTTTAGGGGAACGAAAATCGTAATCCTTGACCTTGATCAATGACTGCTCTTCGATTTCTTTGAGATCCATTTCCCCGCTTTGTAGATTTCCTAAGAGCTCGTCAATTTGTTTTTGGGATAAAACTTCAACCATTCCTGCCACCTAACTCTGTTTTGTCGATGGATTAATCCGCTTTTAGCGTATCACTTGATACCGGATATTCACCATAGACTTCTTTATAAATCTCTTCTAATGACTTATCGACGGCGCCATTTTCAATGATAATGACTTCCACCCGTCTGTTGATGATACGCGTCGCCTCCGTTCCGTCGTGAGGTATCAGGGGCTTAAATTCCCCATGGCCGGTAGAGGTTAATTTTTCCGGAGCGAGCAAACCTTTGCATTGCATATAATACAATACATTGACGGCACGGTCGGAGGAGAGCTGCCTGTCAAAAAGGCTTTGCCTGTCGGAATAAGCCGTTCCGGCCCTGGCGGTATGACCTTCAAAGCGGATGGCCCCGACCTCTGCTGTGACATTCACCAATGCGTCGCCCAATACATCCAGTATCGTTTTGCCGTCCCACTTGATGTAAGCGCTGTTTCCATCAAATAAGATATTGTTACGGAAAGTAATAAAGGTATAACCATCACCGTCATATAATTGTATATCACTTTCCAGATTATTTTCAATAATATAGGCATTCAGATAAGCGTACAAATCGTCAAAATCTTGGATCTCGTTGGGAGAGGCGGGGACCTTTACGTCCTCTAAAGAATCGTACATGCCCCCGGACAGATCGTCTTCGTCGGCAATTTCAACTTGCGCTACGTCTTCAACATCGGTGAAGGCTTCCACAACCATTTTCCACTTTTCTTCGTTCACACTGGATATCGCAAAAAGCAAAACAAAAAAAGTCAACAGTAAGGTAACCATATCCGCATAGGTATCTATCCAGTTCGACCCCGTTAGTCTTTCCTGTGGTTTTCTGCGTCTCGTAACGTCTCCCCCTTTCAAATTGATTTTGCATTCTTACCCTGCGGCCCTTTGTTATTTCCGCAGCCGTCCTCTGCCTCTGCCTCTGCTTCTCTCTTTTACCGGCTCATCTTCAGTTCTTCTTTCGTGGTTGTTCACAAAAACATTCAGTCTTTCTTCCGTTATGCGGGGATTAACTCCCGCGTGAATGGATAAAATCCCCTCTAAAACCACTTCTTTACAAATCATTTCTTCGTAATGCCGGCATTGCAGCCTACTGGCAATGGGGATTAATACGAGGTTTGCCAAAAGGACGCCATATAAGGTTGTAATCAAGGCCACGGACATCCCAAGACCAAGTGTTGACGCGGCATCCGCCGCGCCGGTATCGGTTAAGCTTTTCAACATATTAATCAAACCGATTAAAGTACCGATCATACCAAAGGCCGGCGCAAAAGACGCGGCCCTTTCATAAATCTGCCACCCCTTTGTATGCCGTTCCTCCAAGCAATCGAGTTCGGCCTCTAAGATGGTTCTTGCCTCTGTCGGTTCGATTGCATCCACGATCAGCAATACACCGCGTTTCATGAATTCATCTTTTTCAACATTGGCTTTGCCTTCTAACGCCAAAAGACCTTTTCTTTTGGCTTCGATGGCGTAATCGATCACCTTATCAATATAGACCTGAGGCAGATATTCTTTCTTTGCCAAAATAATTTTCATGTGCTTGGGAATATACTTGAATGTGCTGACCGGAAAGGACATAAAAGTCGCTGTAATGGTTCCGCCAAAGGTAATCGCCATACTGGAAAAACTGATAAAGTTGGACACTTTCCCACCGTCAGTAATACCATAAGCTATTAAGCCAATTCCGACGATAAGCCCTATTATAATCGTTAGATCCGTACCAAATTTCTTTTTCATTCCACGTCACGTTTTCCCTCAGGCAACAAACACTTATCTTCTGATGCTTGATCCTGATCTCCTATTTTGATGCTAATTTGCTTCTCCCCGCCGAAAACCGTGCGGTTATAAAGGATTACCTTCTCGATAATTTCCTCACAGCTATTGGATACCAAAAAGTATTTTCCGTTGGTAAGGGAAACTTTCGTTTCCGGTATGGATTCCAAAGTTTCAATCATATTACAGTTCAAATAAAAGGGTCTGCCGTTAATATCAATTAATGCGATCATAATGAACCCACCTGCTTTCAATAACGTATTTTCCCTTAGCCATATATGAATCTTAGCAGATTAACCGATTCCGGCAACCCTCTTACAAACCCTGTAAGAGGGTTGCCGGTAAAACTCTTAGCGCTTCAAATTCACAAGTTCCTCCAGCATTTGGTCGCCTACCGTAATAATGCGGGAATTTGCCTGGAATCCTCTTTGGGCCATAATCATATCCGCAAACTCATTGGCCAAATCCACGTTTGAGTTTTCCAAACCGCTGGCAACAAGGGTGCCGACAACACCTTCCCCCGGCACATAGTAATTGATCTCACCGGTATTTTTTTCAGATCTCAAATAGGAACTGCCATCCAAGGTCAAAGCCTGGGGATTGGGAATGCCCGCCAAAAGAATCCGGCCGATTTCAATGATGTTATTATCATATTCCCCGGTAATAACGCCGTTCTCACCGATGGAAATACCGCTGAGTTCCATCACATTGCTCATTTCCGTATCATAAAGACCGTCACTGTCGGTATCCACAAGGGAACCGGGTATGGTGATCCGCTGCAAGCCGTGGGATTGATCGAAGGTGGTCTGCATAGAAACATTTTTACCATTAATCGCTTTCATGGAGGTAACCCCTGTGGCCAAACTACTTGCGGCCGCTCCATCTACGACGATCTGGCTAAGATCAATGTCGGTAGGGATCACCCCTGTGCCAGCTTCCACCGTCAAGTTCTGCAAAGCGTTTTGCAAATCAGCCGCGGCGATACTGCTAAGATTCGAAGTAACTGTAATGATTTTGCTGCCTACATCAACCGTCGCCGCAGCCACGCTATGCGCCGACGCATCATACACGGTCTGAATTTTATAATTATTAAAGTAAGCGCCGTTTTGATCACCAAAGGCAATTTTTACATCATTGACGCTAATTTCCGCGGCTTTCGCCGGGATGGTTTCAAAAATAATATCACCGACATCATGTGCCGCTTCACCACCGGAGGCCGCTGTTTTAAAAGCGTTGTTTTCTGTTACGGTATCTGTGCCGGAAACCTTAATGGCAGCCAAATGATTCTTAATCGCCTGGGGTAAATCATCAGACCCCGCGGCAGCCGTCATATTCTGTAAAGCGGCTTCCAATTGGGGGGCGGTTAACGCGCTATTGGAAGTAACGGTGATGGTCTTATCGTTTAAATTGATCTTTGCTTCCGGCGTTGCCGCTGCCGCGTCGGTAACGGTTACAAGTTTATAACCATTAAAGAAAGATCCGTTGAGATCGCCGAAATTAACACCAAGATCCCCGTTTAGTTTCAAAGTCGACGCGGTTGGGGCAAGGGCTTCCGTATATCTCGCAATGGGATAACCACAAATAAAGTATCGATTGCCATCCACCAAGTTACCGCTGCCGTCAAAGTTTAGATTCCCCACGCGGGTATAGCACTCTTTGCCATTGTTATCCTGGGCGATAAAATAACCTTCGCCGCTGATATAAAGGTCCGTGGCTCGTCCGGTGGACACATACCCGCCGCGGGTATGCAGCACGTCAATGGTGCTAACCACCGTGCCGTACCCGATTTGGGCGGCATTCCCGCCGCCTGACGCAGCCGTCGCGTCGGAGGAAGCCGCTAACGTTTGATAAAAGGTATCTTGAAACGTGACTCTTTGAGACTTATAGCCATAGGTGTTGACGTTCGCGATATTGTTCCCGATCACGTCCATTTTGCTTTGATGGGCCTTTAGTCCGGAAACACCTGAAAATAATGATCTTAGCATAAATAAAAGTCCTCCTCTTTTTTAATTTTAAGAGGAACTGCCGCGGTTTATCTGTCGTTCAAAACCGCGTTGCTTCCCGTAAGGGACCGGCTAAATGATAACAGTTCCATCTATATTCGTTACAACATTTTCTTTCATACTTTGACTATTCATAATCGTCACGATGGTTTTACTTGGCACGTTTACAATAAAGGAATTGTCGCTTCCCATGATTAGCGCATTTTTGATCCCTTTTTCCGCCGCTTTGTCCACTGCCTTTGAAAGCGTATTCATTTGCTCTTCAGACATTTTAATATCCCGGTCATGCAAACGCTGCGCCGCATGTTTAGAAAACACGATATTTGTCTCGGATGACTGAATCTTCTGCTGTAAAATCTCGCCAAAAGCGCTTTGCGTGTCCCGCGTTGGAGCATTCTTCTGCGCCGCTTGCTGATTCGACAGCGGTGTGCTGCTAATATTGGGTATATAGTTTTGATTGATCCAGATCTCACCCATTGAAATGGTTTCCCTCCTTTTTTCCCAATCCCTTGATGGACTGTTTGCCGCTCAAATGAGATTGTGGAAACACCGCTTTACAAATTTTCCGGAGTCTGCGCATCTTCCTCATTCGGACGCCGGTAATTCATGGAGCACTTCCATAATCGACGACATACTGTAGCTGCGGTCATTCACCTTAACCGTACAGTCGCCATTCATAAATTGTACGCTTTGTACAACGCCCTGATCTTGGGAGTAATTGCCGTTATTATCGTAGGCGGCTACAATCACATTCTTCCCCGCCATAGACGCTCCGTACTGCGCATAAATCAGTTCTGTCATCGTTTTCATGGTCTCTAAGGTGGTAAACTGCGCCATCTGCGAGATAAACTCGGTATCCTTCATCGGATTCATCGTATCCTGATTGGTAAGCTGCGCCACCAAAAGATTCAAAAAGTCTTGGGTGTCTAAGCTACCGCTGCCCAAGGTTGCCTTAGTACCATTGGGTGACGTAACCCTGCCGGTGGTGTTATAAGCATTAATCTGCATATTCCCGCTTCCTTTCTGTAAAGTACTTTTCACTGAACATATTCAGGGTCTTTAGAAAATGCTCCGTATCCAACTCATGCTGTTCTTCGTTTTCCTCAGCCTGTTGATCCTCAGCAGAGTAGGGGTTATGCTGACCTCCCTGTTCATCCTTAAATAATTGCTGTTGCATGAACTTTTCATCCTGAGTCAGGGAAATCTGTACGTCCTGACGCATGTGAGACTGAAGCATTGCCTTAATATCATCGGCATTGGCCAAAATGATACTTTGGGTTTTCGCGCTGACCGCGCTAATTTCCAAAATTAAGGTACTGTTTTCCAGCCTCATCTTCACATTGACCTTGCCCAAATCCTTGGGATATAATTGCATTTTAAATTCTTTGCTGCCTTTATCAAAATGAGCACTTATTTGATAAGCCAGCTGATTTCGAACTGCGCTTTGGGTTTGATCTGTGGTTTTGGCTTGGGTTTGGCTCAAAGTTTCGGCGCGCGGCGTGTTTTGTAAGCCGACATCATCCGCGCCTTGATTTTGTTCCCTGATTTCCCCCAGTTCCCTGTTTTGCGGTTGCGTTAAAACCTCGCTACCTACGGTGTTTTGCGGCTGTGTCGAAACTCCGCTACCTGCCGTGTTTTGCGGCTGTGCCAAAACTCCATCACCTACTGTGTTTTGTGATTTGAGAGGCACCGCATCCCGATTCTGTGCTACCGTCTCGGCAACGAATCCCATCTTAACTGACTGCAAGGCTTCGGTCTGAGAGGCACCTTTTGGTTGCCCTGGCATAGGCGTTGACGCAAAAGCCGCGGCTGATAGCACCACCGGCGCCGTCCCTTGATTGCCGCGAACTTGTCCCGGCTCGGAAACCGTCGGCATCACAGTTTGCAACAGCGGCTTGAGAGCGTTTTCCGTTTCCCCTGAAACACTTACCCCTTGCCGATCAGCTCTAAGTCCCGGTAATGCCGTGGGTTCGTTGGCTGTTGCGGCCAAAACAGCGGCCACACTTTGGCCGTGATCCGCACTAAACAAAGAATGATTCGGCGCGAGACTGCCCGTTTGCAACACCCCTGCCGTTTGCGGCACAAAGGCCGAACCGGTCAAGGAGAAGGCTCTTTGCCCTGTTGGCAACGGGGCCTCGGCATAAAAATCAGCTGTCTGGTTACCCTGATACTTCGCGGTGTTTCCGCCGGGGAAGGATCCCACAGAAACAGGAAAACCCAGTTCCTCACCGTTTACCGCCTTAGGATTTACCGTAAACCCCGCTGTTTCTACTGCAGGGTCTTCTGTTGTCACCTCTGCTTTAACGGCAACATTCAGCGGGGGCGTCTCTGCGCCGGGCGGCCTCATTGCCGTTCCTTGGATCATTGGTATGAACCAATCGGTCACACTAAGCGGCTGTCGGTTTACGGTGGCGTTCGCGAGAGCGGTCTGATCCGCATGGGCCTCCGCTCCTGTTTTACCGTCCTCACCCTGATCGCACTCGCTTTTACCACAAATTTCGGGAGATGCGCTGAAAAGGTTCTGTTCCTTCAGCATTTTGGGAAAAAGATCGGATTTTTTGCCTGCTTCGCCGCTAACCGCCGGACTTACGGCTGCTATTTGCGTCGTACCGTTGAATTGAATCTGCTCCACTTTTCTCACCTCCTTTCGCCATTGGCTTAATTATCGTTAAGAAGCAGGGCAAGTTCGATTGACGTACTCTTCCACTTCCAACTCCTGCTGCTTATGAAGGAGTGCATTGTATTCTTCCCGTTGTTTTTCCTCTAATCTTTCCAGGCCCGAAATATCGGTTTTCAAGGCGATCATTTCCTCTTTTTTAAGGAAGATTTTCCGCTCAACCTCTTCCTTTCGCCGAAGGCAGCCATTGGTTTTCTGGGTGATATCATGAAAATACATCTTGTAAACCATCACCTCATGGGGCCCAATGCCGGTTCTCATCTGCTCGTTCAATTCATTGTTATACTTATGAAAAGTCTCATTGAGCTGTTGGATTTCGGTAACGATTTGTTTAAGCCTTTCTTGCAACAGCATCATTTCATTGACTTGCACATCCAACAATTGCTGTTTGAGATTTAACACCTTTTCAAGAGAGAACACAAACTTTTTCATATCGCTTAACACCTTTTTTAAATAGAGGTAGCATATTCACCGCCAGACCGCAAAAGGCCAAATCGGTTATATTTCATGCATCCATTTCATGGTATCTTCGAATGTAGATTTTTGATCGATTTCTTGTTTTAAAAAAGCATTGATCTCGTCTATTTTACCAACGGCTTCATCTAACCGGGGGTTCATTCCCGGTTTATAAGCGCCGATGGAGATCAAATCAGCGTTTTGCGCATAAATCGCGAGAAGATCCCGAATTCTGGCGGCAGCTTGTTTATGCTCCGGGGAGACAATATCATTCATCAACCGGGAAATGCTGGCATTCACATCAATGGCAGGAAAGTGACTTTTATTGGCCAGGGAGCGTGTTAGCACAATGTGACCGTCGATAATACTGCGTACCGTATCGGAAATCGGCTCATTGGTATCGTCCCCTTCGACCAAAACAGTATAGATCCCGGTAATCGAGCCGTTTTTAAAGTTTCCGCTGCGTTCCAGTAATTTAGGCAGTTCCGCATAAATGGAAGGTGTATATCCCCTGGCAATCGGGGGCTCTCCCAAGGCCAGTCCCAATTCTCTTTGAGCCATCGCAAATCTTGTCAAGGAGTCCATCATCAAAAGAACGTCTTTTCCCCGGTCTTTGAAATACTCGGCGATGGCCGTTGCCACCGCGGCACATTTTAAGCGAAACATCGCCGGCTGATCCGATGTCGCAACCACCAACACGGAGCGCTGCAAACCCTCTTCCCCTAAATCCTTTTCGATGAATTCGGCGACTTCCCGGCCGCGTTCTCCTACCAAAGCAATGACATTGATGTCGGATCTTACATTCCGGGCGATCATACCCAAAAGAGTACTTTTGCCGACACCGCTGCCGGCGAAAATCCCCATCCGTTGGCCCTTGCCGATGGTTAGCAAGCCATCGATGGTTTTAATACCATAATGTATTTGCTCTGTTATTCTTGGTCGATCCAGGGGATTGGTGCAACTGCCCTCCACATCATAGTATTTGCTTACGGCGAAGTCGCCCAAACCGTCGATGGGTTCTCCGGTCGCATCGATGGTTCTGCCGATCAAAAAATCTCCTACCGGTACCCGTAACTTATTTCCGGTAGATTCCACCAAACTCCCGGGGCCAATGCCCTTGACATCGCCATAGGCCATTAATAGTACATTTTCTTCTTTGAAGCCGACAACCTCCGCGACGATGGTTTTATCCTCATCCAAACTGGTAATGGTGCAAATATCGCCTGTTTTTGCGCGGATTCCGGTGGTTTCAACGATCATGCCGACAATATTTTTCACCTTCCCCATGGAATGAAACAGGGGTAGCTGTAAAAAATCGGAATATGCTTGTTCTAACCTCATTTTTACCCCTTTCCCAGGACCAGGTTTATTTTTGTAAAACCTTCTTGATTTTGTTCAATTGTGTGTTAATGCTGATATCGATAACCTCTGTTGGCAACTCTATGACGCAATCCGTATCTTCCATTTCCTTACTGGGTAAAAAACGAATCCCCTTCGCGATTTGTTCGGATTTCTCTATGAATTCCGGATCATTATTTTTTAAGGCCTCAAAAACACCGTAAGAAAGATAGCACTTCAACCATTCCTGATGTTGGTACAGCTCCAGTGCCTGCTGGATCATGGTACACATTTTTGTTTCGTCTGCTTTCAGCGTTTGGTTTAATATTTTTTCCGCAATGCTGATGGCCAGTACGGTTAAATTCTCCTGTTGTTTCTCAATGACTTGATCTCGGCTCTCTTCCAAGCAGGTCATAAGGCGCTGCAATGCTTCGATGTATTTCTCATTATTTTCTTTCGCTTTTAAAACACCCTGCTGATAACCGGTTTCCTGCCCTGCGTTTACGCCTTCCGCGTAACCCTCTTCAAAGCCTACTTTCCGCGCGTTTTCCTTTTCTCCCAAGCATTCCTGGTTGAATTTTTCCGTCTTTTGCCGGATGAGGTCTTCGCCGGCCTGATTTGCCTCTTCGATGATTGCGCTGGCCTGCTCGTAAGCGGAAGACAGTACTTCGTCTTCGTGGATCGGTCTGTTTTTCCCAGCGGCTTCTTCCGTGTACTCGTCTTGGATGATCCGGTAATGGGTTGCCGCATGATCACATTGTGCAGATTTTATCAGGTTAGACAATGATATCATCCTTTCCGCCTTTCATGATAACCAACTGGCCTTCTTCTTCCAACCGTCGAATTGTTGCGACAATACGCTGCTGCGCTTCTTCAACATCCCTCAAGCGCACATTATGGGTGTATTCCATTTCGCTCTTGATGGTTTTCGTCAACATGCTGGACATATTCTTAAAGATAATATCGGTAACTTCCTGGTTGGTACTCTTCAGTGCATAAACCAAATCCTTCTGGTCGACTTCATAAATGAATTTCTGAATTGCCATATCGTCAAGAATTGTAATATCTTCAAAGACAAACATCTTCTTACGGATTTCATCGGACAGTTTTTCATTTCTCTTAGAAAGCTCGTCAAAAATATACCTTTCGTTGGAGCGATCCATATGATTCATAATGTCTGCAATATATTTAATGCCTCCGATTTCCGTAAAGTCAACGGACATGATCGATGCGAATTTGCTGGCCAGATTTGATTCAACAATTTTAATCACATCCGGGGAGGTTCGGCCCATTTTCGCGATTCTTTCGACGACCAGGATCTGCTTTTCTTTTGGCAATTCCGCGATGATCGCGGAAGATTGATCCGACCGAGAATACGATAAGATGAGGGCAATCGTTTGCGGATGCTCATTTTGAATGATGGTAAGCAGATTTTTGTAATCCGCTTTTCTAATAAAATCAAATGCCTTCGTCTGTATTGATTTTGTCACACGCTCCAGCAGCGCGCTGGCTTTCTGCGCGCCAAAAGCCTTCTCCAGCACATTTTGGGCATATTCCAAGCCGCCCTCTGTCATCACTTTTTGGGTGAGGCATAGCTGGTAGAAGCTATTTAGGATGTCTTCCATTTCACTGGATTTTAAATTTTGCATTTTCGCAATTTCCAGTGTAAGCTGCTCGATATCGTCTTCCTTTAGAAATTTATAGATTTTAGAAGCATTTTCCGAACCAACAGAAATGATGATTGCGGCTGCTTTTTGCTGACCGGTTAATTGATTAATCATTGACATCGTCCCCCCTTAACCATGTTTTGATTAATTGGGCGACGATCTCCGGATTCGAGTGACAAAACTCCTGGATCTCTTTTTTAAGCGCTTGTTCCTTTGTTTCTTTGAGATTATGAATATCGCTGAAATCAATATCTTCGATCGTATCGATTGATTCATCCATCGTTTTATCCTGGCTTTCCACTGCTTTTTTCTTACGTCCTTTTGACTTCAAAAGCAAGATGATCACAAGGGAAAGTAATGTGCCGATGACGGCGACCGCAGCAATGATCAGGATTAAGACCCGCTTTTTATCGACAGTTGTCACGGTTGACGGGGTATCGCCTTGATCGACATCCCCTGTTTGGAACAAGCCGGTATACAGCACAACCTTTTCAGTGGGTACTGCCGCGGCATTGGCAATCAACTGGATGATTTCATCTTTCTCGGTTATATTAAGGGTTTGGGTGTTCACCGCAACGGAAATCGTCAAATCCGTTATTTCGCTGGAATCATGCTCTATTTGCTCCTTCACTTGGGAAACCAAATAGGTATAGGAGGAATTATCTTCAATATATATGGTGTTGCCATCCACGGTAACGCCGGGATACGTTGTGGTGGTCTGCGTATTGCTGTCGGTGCCCACGGTACCGCCGGTTGTGCCGTCATTCCTCTCCGCGCTTTGGGAGTGGTTTTCTTCCGAAATAACACCTGTATTATTTTCCGTTGGCGTGTAGGTAATGATTTCTTCAATTTTTTTATCAACGTCCATGACGCTTTTTACCGCAACCTGAAGATTTTCCACACCGAAGAGGGGTTTCAATATTTTTACAATATTTGCTTCCACCTCTGTTTCAAACTGCTTTTCGATGATCAGTTTGAATTCCGATACGTCCATTTCCTCCATATCATCGGAAAGCATCTCCGTGCCGGTGGCTGTGTCTAAAACAGAAATATTCTCTTCCGTCAAATTGGGCACGCTTTTGGCCAAAAGATGTTTAATACCGCTAACCTGTTTCCCTGTTAATTCTTCCGACGTGTTCATGGTAATCGATACGCCCGCCGTTGTTACCTGTGAATCGTCGTCGGACAATACATACCCGGAATCATCAGGAATATTGATGGTGACATTGGCCTTTTTAATGCCGTCAATGGTTCTAATGATGTCTTCCATCCGTTGATTCAGTTGGTATTTCTCCAACAGTTCTTTTTCCTTCTCGGTGGTCATCAGATCTACGTTTTCCAGAAGGAAATCGTAATTCGGTGAAGATCTCGGATAGCCCTCATTGGCCAAATCCATTCTCAAAGAATCTTCTTCGTCTAACGGCACCATGATCGCGCCGTCTTCCTCTTTATAATCCACCTCCCGTTCGTCCAACTCTGCCATCACCTCAAGGGCTTCGTCGTGATCTAAAGACGGATATAAAACACTGTACTGTTGTGCGTTTAACAAAAGGACAACTACAAATGAAACGATTATAATTCCCAACAGGAGGGATAATATAATCGTTTTATTTTTCTTTGATTGTTTTTTCCAAAATGTAGCTATGGAATCAATGTAATGCTTTAACTGCTCTCTCATTCCTTAATACCGCACTCGTAACTTATTTAATTTTAAAGACTCATTCTCATGATTTCTTGGTAAGAATCAAGGGCTTTATTTCGTAATTGCACAAAAAGCTCCACCGAAAGGTTGGCATTGGTTGAGGCAATGGTTAAGTCATGCAAATTATCCGTTTGACCGGTGGCCAATTTATAAATTTCCTGATCTACGGCGGCACTTGTTTCCTTTACGTCCTTCAGTGCGTTCTCTAACGTTGATTGAAAAGGAATCACCGTAGAGGACTGCGCAGCATTACTTTGGCTGGTTTTAAAGAACTCCTCAAGAGAACTCATACTTGTAATCGGGTCTATGAACATGAAAAAGACTCCTTTCTAAGAGACAATGAGATCACCATCCCTTATTTAACGTCCGATTTCCAATGCTTTTGTGGCCATGCTTTTGATGGCGTTAACCGCAGATAGATTTAAGTCATAGGCTCTCGTCGCGGCCATCATATCAATCATCTCCTGAATGGGGTCCACGTTGGGCATCATAACATATCCATTTTCATCGGCATCAGGATGAGACGGGTTGTATACCGGCGTAAAGTCACTTTGGTCTTCCACGATTTTCTGAACTTTCACTCCGCCTTTCGAAGGATTGCTTGTATTATTTACATTGTGATTCAACAATTGTTGAAACGATTGATTTTTAACAGATTGGTAGACCACTGCCTGGCGGCGATAAGGCCCCCCTTTTTCCGTTCTGGTTGTACTGGCGTTGGCGATATTTTCAGAGATCACATCCATTCTTAAGCGAGTGGCGGTTAAACCTGAGCCGGCAATATCCAAAGAATTTAAAAAGGCCATCTTTTTTCCTCCCTAATGCTTATTTTCTGCCTTCACTTATCGCGCACCGCAACCGTGAGAAATAGTCGTTAAGCATGCGTTGGGAATACAAATAATTAAAAGTCGTGCGAGCCATTTCAATGGTTTCTTCTTCTATATCCACATTATTTCCATCCAAACGCATGGTTTCATCCTTTGTTTCGCCTACTTTTATATTGGCGTCCCTGATTTTTTGATTGGCTTCACTTCTTTTGGTAGATCCGCTTTCTACTGCAGTTTTTAGGCTTTCTTCAAAAGAGACATATTTTCTTTTATATCCCGGTGTTTCATAATTAGCAACATTATCGGAAATCACTTCTTGTCTTTTCCATAGTCCGTCAAGACTTTTGTTCAGCAAATTGATGGATTGGGAATCAAATATATTCATAAAAGGCCGCCTCCACTACATGATTCTCTTTCTGAGATATCAATGAGTCCCGATAATAATATGATATTATCTGCATAATTATTTGTAAATAATGTATCCATATTTTTTAAAAATTTGGTCTATTTGTTTAAATTCTTAGTCCTTTTGTTTAAATTCATTATAGGTTATTTTGAAAAAAAGTCAAGAATAATGTCTATAATCGGTGAAAAAAGGGCTATCTAGGGGATAATATTTATTAAAGTCAGGTAATGATTATGTACTCCTTCTGTGACTTCGCATACTTTTATTTCTATAATTATGATTGGCATGCCTTAATGCATATATATAAGCTCCGAAAAAGGAAAACGGGCAGCTAAAGCATAGTGTATCTACGGTTATTGGCATCCTTTTGTGAAAATTTTGTCTTTTACGTCAGAGAAAGGACAGATTTTTTAATTATATTCATGGAAAATAGCGAAAAATAGCGGAAAACGGAAAGGAGGCATGATTGCATCCCCAAAGACTCCTCCTTTTTCCGTTCAAGTTGCTGAGTTTTAAGATCTTCGGCACCAAATTTACGTTTCTCTCCTTGGGCTTTTTTGCGCAATCCTCAAGAAAGCGCTTTCCCACGTATCCTTATACACGTAAAAAGCCCGGCGAATGCCGGACTCAGGCTGTAGACAAAATGCATGTCAGTGGGTTTTTTTACAGAATGAAAGAATGCCGGGAAAGATTCGTCTTTTCCGGCAAATGCCTACGGCATCTGCTGCCGAAGGACACGGTCATCCCCTTGAAAAGCCCTTCGACCTTTCCTAAGGTGATAAGGCGATACCATAGCGGGTTGAGAAACCGCATAAGGTGAGGCAATCAAAAAAGGCGCCCATCCCACAGGATGAGTACCCTTTTCCCTATTACAACACGAAAACCAAAAGGTTCTTCGCCAGCGCCAAGCTGTATCGATTATAAAAAAAACAGTGAATACCAAATGATGTTACACGACAGTGTATTTTTTTAACAACTTTTCGGCGTGGGCAATCCCAGTTTGGTTAATGGAATAGTGAACCCATTTCCCCTCTTTGCGTCCGCTCACAATCCCTGCGTCACAAAGAATTTTCATGTGATGGGAAAGCGTGGACTGGCCGATGTGCAGACCACTCAGGAGTTTTCCGGCGCACTGCTCACCGGGCAACAGTAAACTTAGAATATAAAGACGGTTTTCATCACTAAATGCCTTAAATACATTGGCATCTGCTCTTAACTTTTGACTCACAATTGCTCCTTTCTTCAAAAGGAAAAACGGTCTGATTGCAAAAGCAAACCGGTTCACATAAAGGTTTAATGCATAATAATATAATGAAAAACATCCATATAAAATATTCTTGTCTTTTACTTTCGAAATATGTAAAAAACATATTGACATATGTCGATTTATAGGGTATACTCCCTTATAAATAAAGATTTTTTTTAATTTTCATGTAATATTTTACTTAATTATAGGGTTCTGCGCCTCATTGCTGGCGGGCGACCCCATATGTCATTTTTAAAAAATAGCTAATCTGGGCGCAACCGCCAAGGATCCCCTATTCCCTGTTAACATTCTACTTTGTCTACAGGCCCCGACGATAATACAATACGGTCCTCTGAACATCTTTCATAAAATAAACCCTTATTTCCCACTGATTGACATATCCCACAGTAAGAAGAGTGAACCAAAGCTCCTACCTGACGCGGTATGTCGTTTCTCCCTTTTATTGATTTTATATTTTATATTATTATATCACGCTTTTGATAAACTCTTATGTATCAACGCGTTCACAAATAACAATATAACGGTATTTTCCGCCGGAGGCGTAGGGGTGACAGGTCAAAAGCGTCACAAGATCCTTTCCTTCCACAATGCGAATATCTGAAATATCATCGGGATCGACAATTTTGGTTTCCTTCACCTGATAAGTCAAGGTGTCCCATATATTGGTGATGTAAACCAAATCCCCGGCTTTAAGCTTTTCAATATAACGAAACTTCGCGGTGCCGCGATAGCCGCGATGACCGGCAATCACACAATTCGTACTTGCGCCGCCAATGGGCGCCGAAGTGTAGCCGCAAACGCCAACGCCATTGGCCATATTCTGATTGTCTGCACCAAGATTCAACGGAAGCTCCAGGTCCATTCCGGGAATTGTGATATAACCGATCCCATAATCATTTAGGCCATAATCACTTAACAGCACCGGAAAGGTTGTAAAAGAAGCAGTGGTCATTTCACTTTGGTGATTGTCAAAAATAGCTTTGTTGTATGTTTGAAGAGCACCATAAAGATCCTCATATTGGGAGATTTGTCCGGATACCCCCTGGGATCTTTCCTGTACATGGAAGGTTTCTTGAAAATCAGTGACGATATTTGCCTCAATATGTTTTGAAACTGCATTATTGATATAGGGAAAAAGCAGAATCACCAACCCCGCCAGGAAAACGATGATCCCCAAACCAATACCGATTCTACGTTTTATCATCGGTTTCACCCTCCCGCCTTTTTCCTGCGGACAAAGAAGATGATCATGAAGATGAACAGACTTGCCGCGAAAAAGAAAGCGATATACTGGACGATTTCAACCGTTGTCAAGTGCTTGTCGGCGCTTTCTTTCCCGGTGAGGGCGCTTCTTTCCTCCTCGGTCATTGTTTCAGGATAGATTCTCGTGCCGCGTACAAGCAAACGGTGGCTATTGACCCCATAGGGCGTGCAAGTTACAAGAGTCACATAATCTGCGGCAGGATCAATGGCTAAGAGGCTGGTATCCGAAGGCAAAACAACATTAATTTGATTTACCTGGTAAACATCAAGCTGGTCCAAAACGTGGATGTAAAAGACATCGCCTTTTTCCAGCTTTTCAAGGTTCGTAAACAGTTCGGCGGTAGGAAGACCGCTGTGAGCCGATAAAACGCAATGGCTTCCGCTGCCGCCCACCGGCATGGAACTGCCTTTCAGGTGGCCGACTCCCTGAGCCAAAGTTTCCTCGTCGGTGCCATGATAGATCGGCAGATACACATCGATGGCAGGAATTTCGACGTAAGCCATCGCAGTTGCTATTGCTAAGATACTTTCATAGGCCTCCTCTTCCGTGGTGGTGACTTCTCCTGCTTCTTCATCAAAAGGATCCGACATGGCATCATTGGAGTTAAGCAAGCTTTCGTTGTAGGCGGTTGCCTTTGCCCTTTCCACGTCGAGGTCTTCCGGATCCGTCTTTTCGATTGTTTGATTGTATTCCTTGATTACGCTAAGTTGATGTTTTTCCGCCCACAAACTGCTGATTGCGGGATAAAACAGAACACCGGCGCCAAGCAAGAACAGAAGCACAAGCAGAATATACAAGGAGAGCTTTTTCTTCATATTTTTCTCAATATATCACAATTGCAGGACAATGCCTGCAATCGTGATATCGGTTTCATCCATGTCATCCTTTCCATCGATTCCATCCATTTATCCATGATAGAGTGGATTCAAAAACGTTACTTCATTATTTATTTGTTCTTCTTCTTTTCGAAGACATCATCAGGATTACCACGGCAATGACCATGACCAATAAGCCGCAGATGGTGAAGACCCAGGTACCGATACCGCCGGTTTGAGGCAGATTGTAATTGCCTTTGGTATTGGTAATGGTGGTCTTCACGTAACCGTCGGTACCAGAAGGCGAGTAAATGGCGCCTGCGGGAGATGCGTCGACGATACCGTTAACATCTGCATCGGTAATGGTGATAGTAATGGGCGTATCGTCCAATACATAACCGGTAGCGGTTTTGGTTTCAACTAAAGTATAAGTTCCGACATCGAGACCTTTCATAAAAGCAAGACCGTCCCCGTTGGTGATCATGGTAGTGATGGGGGTGCCGGTGGCGGTATCGCCCTTATAAAGAGCAAATTCAACAGCGCCGATTTTGGTGTTATGATTGGCAGAATCGACTTTGAAAACCTGAATGCCGTAAGAGTAAACCTTCTCGGTGTCGCTGACACTATGAGTACCATCACCGTAAGGATCATTGCTATAAGTTAAGGTCGCGGTATTTGTATTGGGAGCACCGATAATGATATTACTGTTTACAGTAGCGGTGTAGACGATGGTAATCGAAGTATAGGCTTTGATATCGGCGTAATTAAAAATCCATTCCGCGCCGGTGCCGGTATGAGAAACGGTAGCGTTGGTATTTGATTTTACACTGGTCGTGCTCTTAAAGGTAACGCCGGCAGGGAGAACATCCCCAACGCTGAAGGCAGTATTTGTCGCATCAGAGGGATAAGTGGGAACCGCGACGGTAACCGTATAGGTGACAGTATCGCCAATGGCAACCTGCCGATCGTCAACTGCTTTTTCAATGTTCGGGAGGGTTGCTTTGGACTCCACCACAGCCGTAGTATTGACATTGTGTTCGGCATTGGGTTTGAAGGAAGCCGTCATGATCTGATAGACATATGCCCCGGTGGAGCTGCCGGTACCAAGAATCATGTATTGGCCCATGCTCATGCCGTTAATCGTACAGATACCGCTTGCGGCGGTACCTTCGTAAGAAGGAGATACCGCTGTCGATGTCGATTTCACATAAGCCGCAAAGCCACCAAGAAAAGCCTTGATATCGTCGGAATCATTCGCCCAGTTTTGGAAGTTAGCCACCGAAAGATTGGCATAGGGACTACCGCTGGTAAGGCTGTCAATGTAGTTATCTGCCGCCGTTGACCAGGAATAGGTCACGTTATTGTTGGTGGCGTTGTAGTTCACATTGATGAGCTTATAAACAGCGAAGCTGTCGTCAGCATGGGCAGCGTTAATGGTCAGGGCAAAGTTAGTGGTCCCGGCGCTACCGATGGGAATCGTATCAACCACCACTGCCGATACGCCGGTTTGTAGCGCAAAAAACATAACCAAGGCTACAAACAAAAGGGATTTCATTTTAAACGAGAACTTTTTCATTGGGATTCCTCTTTCTTAAATATTCATTTAGAGCTTAGAAAACTACTTTAATAAATTTACTTTTACTAACTCTCTTTTGCCTACCTAACATTAACTCTCTTTAATCATAACCCTCAAGCAGCTGAATCCCCCTTTTTCTGATGACCGCGATGGCCCAAAAGCCGTCAAAATCATCCCTGCGGCCCAGGCGGCGATGGTGCAACCCATACCGCAGCGGTCGGTTTCCGTCATAACCAGTTTTCAACTTTGGTCGTTTAACGTGATGCGGATCACCCTATCGATTACGGTAGATGATACGTATTGTTTGCGTTCGCAGTCGTTACTGTTTGACTGTTGTCGATGGGAATCGTGATGGTGTCATATAAAAGTTCATACCCCATCGGCGCCTAAATTTCTCTTAGATCGTAATTACCGGGGGAATGTCGGTAAAGTCCCAATCTATCTTCCCGGTCTTTGAGCCGATCTGTGGTTTACGCATCCATGAGGTGGGAGAGCTTTGCGCTAATCCTATCAATA
>CALFRX010000026.1 GCA_937919295.1 uncultured Peptococcaceae bacterium
CGCTCACAGCGCCGATGGGGCCCATAAAAGGAATAAAGGACAGATGCAAGGCCGCGGAAACACCGTTGATGCCGAGTAGATCCGGGGCGTTGTCCTGTTCCACCGATAAAACGGTGATCACCACCTGGACATCGTTTTTATAACCTTTGGGGAACAAAGGTCTTAAAGGCCTGTCCGTAATACGGGCGGAAAGAATCGCTTTTTCCGTGGGGCGGCCTTCTCTTTTGATAAAACCGCCGGGAATGCGCCCTACCGCATATAGTCTTTCTTCATAATCAACGGTCAAGGGGAAGAAATCAATCCCTTCCCTCGGTTCCAAAGAACCGGTGGCCGTTGCCAATATCTGTGTATCGCCATAACTGGCAAAAACGGCGCCACTGGCCTGCCTGGCCATTCTGCCCGTTTCCAGCGTCAATGTTCTGCCGCCGACGGCAAGACTTTTCTTCAAAGCATTTTCAAACATACGATTATCCTCTCTCATTTTAATATCCAGTACTATTTCTACATATTTTTAACATTTCCTGCTATTATATGTAAAAAACACAACAAAAAGCCACCGTAAGACGATGGCTTTCGCTGCGTAGGCAAGTTATCTTCTGAGACCCAGCTCTTTGATGATGGTACGGTAGCGGTCAATGTCCTTCCCTTTGAGGTAATTCAAAAGGCTTCTTCTGTGACCAACCATCTTCAAGAGGCCGCGGCGGCTGTGATGGTCTTTTTTATGAACCTTCAGGTGTTCCGTCAGATAGTTGATTTTAAAGGTCAAAATCGCGATCTGAACTTCCGGGGAACCGGTATCCCCGTCATGGGTCTTGAATTTGTCGATCAGGTCTGTCTTGATTTCTTTGTTTAATGCCATAATGCATTCCTCCAAAATATTGATTCGCCGCAAACTGTGTAAAGGGATGAGGAATCCGCAAAACAAAGTAGCGGTACAATGAGTTATTATAACTGAATTTAGCGGGAATTGCAAGGGTTGCCGTGACGATTTTCAAAAAACTTTTTAGCCTTTTCCCGATCCATGGCGATGGCTTCGCTCAAATCCACCAAAGAAGCGAATTTTTTCTCCGGCCGGATCATGCAAAGCAGCGTCACCGTAAGTTTCTTCTCGTAGAGATCGGGAACCTCGCTTAAAATATGCACCTCGATATTGGGCAAAAGACCGTCTTCGACGGTGGGACGTTTGCCGACATTGGCCACAGCCTCCCGTTTTACCCCATTATAATCGGCGTAGGCAATATAAACCCCTGCTTTGGGAATAAAAATGCCTTCGGGAAAATCAAGATTCGCCGTAGGAAAGCCGAGATCACGGCCGAGCTCGTTGCCGTGGGAGACCGTGCCGCTGACTCGATAAGCGCCGCCCAGTAAATGAGAGGCTTCGACCACATCGCCCTTCGCTAAAAATTCTTTGATCTTCGAAGTGCTGATCCGCTGGCCCTTATACGTCACTTCCGGCAGAATTTCCACCTCGATGCCGTATTGCGCGGCAACGGTTTTTAATGTTTGCGCATCGCCGCCGCCGTTTTTGCCAAAGGTAAAATCCTCACCAATGTAGACAAGAGCGGCATGAAGTTTATCGTTTAAGATCTCACGGACAAAGCGCTCTGCGCAAATCTCAGCGAAACCGGCGTCAAAATCCACCGTCAGCAGCACGTCGGCGCCGAGGCCGTCGATAATCCGACTTTTCTCTTCCCCGGTGCTGAGATACCAGTGTTCTTCCGCGCCGAAAAAGATTTTCGGGTGGGGGTAAAAGGTGAATACCACGGAGGTTAGGCCTCTTGCTTCCGCCGCCTTGACACAGTGCTCAATCAAAAAACGGTGACCCAGGTGAACGCCGTCAAAATTGCCGATCACCACAGCGGTGGCTTCTTCTCTGTCATACTGATCCAAACCCATAACTTCCGCCATGGGTCCTTTGCGCTTCCTCCTTTGCCAAAGAATCTTTTTCGGCAACAATACGCCGTTTTCCGCTTCGGCAATGGCCATCAAAAGGTGATGCATATCGTAGACGGCGACTTTGCCGTCGGCGATCTCCTGTTCTGTTATGGTGTTACCGTCTATCATCGCTTTCCACTCTTTTCCATCCTTTACTTGATAAACCGGTAAATCCTTTACCGCGAAATCCATGGGCATGATGAAGGAGTAGTCCCTCTTTTTGACAAGTCTTTCGATCTCTTCTAAGGTATAAGCATTTGCCGCTGTAAAATCACCGGTAGCCACACGCACAAGATGATCGATTACGGCGGTGGTTCCTAGCGCCTTACCAATATCGCGGCCAAGGGCACGGATATACGTGCCTTTTCCGCAGGTAATGGCAATCCGTATGCGCGGCTGCTTTTCCCCGGCGTAAACCTCTTTTAAAGTGATTTCATGAATCACGATGGACCGCGGTTTCAACTCCACCTGCCGTCCTTTGCGGGCTAATTTATATAGGGGTACGCCCCCCTGCTTGATGGCGGAAACCGCCGGCGGCAGCTGCATCTGCTCACCAACAAAGCTCTTCAGCACTGTTTTGAGGTTTTCTTTGTCTAAAACAAAGCCTTCGTCGGTTACGCTGACTTCACCGCTCGTATCCAATGAAAGGCTGGTAAGGCCAAAGATCACGTCGGCTTCGTAAACCTTCGTTTGACCCATCACCAGGTCCTGTAATTTTGTGGCCTTGCCGAGGCAAACCGGAAGCACGCCGGTGGCGTCAGGGTCAAGGGTGCCGCCATGGCCGATTTTCGTACCGGGAAAGGAACGGCGAATGATGTTCAGCGCGTCGTGGGAAGTGAATCCCGGAGGTTTGTACAGATTGATGAATCCATCCATATTCAGCCCCCCAAATAACGGCGCACCGCGGCGAGAACCGCTGCTTTTACCTGGCTCAAATTCCCTGAAACACTGCATCCGGCAGCGGCTTTGTGACCGCCGCCACCAAATTCGGCGGCGACGATGGTGGCGTCAAAACCGCCCCGCGCCCGAAAGCCGACTTTTACAACGCCAGGTTCGCTGGCACGAAAAAAAACAGCGTATTTCACTCCGATCACCCCGATCAGATGATCGATGATATTTTCAAAATCAGGGCCTTCCGCTTCGAGAGCCTTAACCTGTTCGTAGTCGATGGCGCCATAGCAAAGAATGCCGTTCTCCGCGAGGACAGCGTCATTGAGTACGGCGGCCAGCACCTTTTTCCGCTTAAAGCTGACGTTTTCCAGGACGTTTTCCCGAATCGCCTCCAAATCGGGGTTTTGCTTTAGCAAAACAGCGGCCATGGTCATGGTTTGCGGCGAAGTGGAGGGATAAGTAAAGCTGCCGGAATCCGTCACCATACCGGTGTAGAGGGCTTCGGCAATCTCTTTTGTAAACGGTTCATGCCAGGCAACAAAAAGTGAGGTGACAATTTCCGCTGTGGAGGACGCCTCGGCTTTGACATAGTTGTAATCGCCAAAATAATCATTACTGATGTGATGATCGATATTGATGAGGGACGGCGTTCCCTTGATTTTTTGCCAAAGTTCACCGCCGCGGCCGTGGTCGGACATATCAAGGCAGATCACGGCGTCATAGGCGGCTTCCTCTAAGCGCTCGGGGGCAATGAGCGATTCGGCGCCGGAAAGAAAAGCATAGTAAGGCGGCAGCGTACCGTTGATCACCGCCGTCACCTGCTTTCCCTTGGCACGCAGCAGATGCATCATGGCGATAACGGAACCGACATTGTCGCCGTCGGGGAGAATATGACTAATAACAAGCAGATTATCGCACCTGTCAATAATCTGCTTTACTTTTGTAATACTATGATTTTTGTTCATCTTTATGTTCAGATCCCTGCTTTTTGATTTCTTCGTTGATGATCCGGCTAATTCTGATCCCGTGTTCAATGGAATTATCGTAGATAAAAACGAGTTCCGGCGTATAGCGCAGAGACAGCCTGCCGGCAAGTTCATGGCGGACAAAGCCCGCAGCCCGTTTCACGGCCTGTTTCGTCTTGGCGATTTCCTCTTCGCTGCCCATCACGCTGTAGTAGATTTTGGCGACGCGCAGATCACGGGAAACCTCCACCAGGACAATGGAAACAAAGCCGAGATCGGGGTCTTTGATCTCATTTTGTAAAATATCGGAAATTTCTTTTTTCAGTTCTTCTCCGATACGGTCGTCTCGATGTTTGGACAAGGGACTCATCCTTTCCGTATTATTCAATGGTGCGTTTCGTTTCCACCATTTCATAAATTTCTATTTGGTCTTCTACCTTGACATCATTAAAATCGGCGATACAGATACCGCATTCATAGCCGGTCTGTACTTCCTTCACGTCATCTTTGAACCGGCGCAAAGAAGCAATGTCGCCTTCGTGAATGACGATACCGTTGCGCAGTACCCGCAATTTGCCGTTGCGAACAACTTTGCCGTCTACCACGTAACTGCCGGCCACGGCGCCGATCTTCGGTACTTTGATCACGTCGCGGACTTCCACATGACCGAGAATCACTTCTTTGAATTCCGGGTCAAGCAGACCGCTCATGGCTGCTTTGATCGAATCAATGGCTTCGTAAATAACCCGGTACATCAAAATTTCCACACCTGCTTTTTCCGCCGCCCTCTTCGTATGGGCATCAGGACGGACGTTGAAGCCGATGATCAGAGCGTTAGAGGCTTCCGCCAGCATTACGTCGGTTTCAACGATGGCGCCAACGCCTTTATGAATGACATTGACGCGGACTTCGCCGGTGGAAAGGTTCATGATGGACTGATGCAGCGCCTCCACCGAACCGTGGACATCGGCCTTTAAAACGATGTTGAGATCCTTCACCGCGCCTTCGGAAATCTGACGGAAAAGATCGTCCAAAGATACTTTGACGGTTTTATCCATTTCGCTTTCTCGTTTATTTCTGGAGTTATGTTCCGCGATATAACGGGCATCTTTTTCATCGTCCACACAGACAAAGACTCCCCCGGCAGGGGGTACCACGGAAAAACCGAGAACTTCCACGGGCATAGAGGGTTTTGCCGCTTTGACCCGGCGGCCCTTTTCATCGACCAGGGCGCGGACTTTGGCAAATTCGGTACCGCAGACGAGGATATCGCCGATTTGCAATGTCCCTTTCTGCACTAAAACGGTGGCCACGGCGCCGCGGCCCTTATCCAGCTTTGATTCGATGACAGTACCGCGGGCGTTGCGGTTGGGATTGCTTTTCAGCTCCTGCATTTCCGCGACGAGCAGAACCATTTCCAAAAGATTGGCAATCCCCTCTCCCTTTTTGGCGGAAATCGGCACCATAATGGTATTGCCGCCCCATTCTTCGTCAACCAGTTCGTATTCTGTCAGCTCCTGGCGGATCTTTTCCGGATTGGCGCTGGGTTTATCCATTTTATTGATGGCCACGATAATCGGCACTTTCGCCGCTTTGGCGTGGTTGATGGCTTCTATGGTTTGGGGCATCACGCCGTCGTCGGCAGCCACCACCAAAATGGCGATATCGGTGACCTGGGCGCCGCGGGCACGCATCTCGGTGAAGGCTTCGTGACCGGGAGTATCAAGAAAGGTGATCTTTTTCCCGGATATTTCCACCTGGTAAGCCCCGATATGCTGGGTGATCCCGCCGGCTTCTTTGGCGATGACATTGGTCGTCCGAATGGCGTCTAAGAGGGAGGTCTTGCCGTGGTCGACGTGCCCCATAACCGTAACGATGGGCGGTCTTTCCTCTAAGGTGCTTTCGGCGTCCTCTTCGTCGACGAGAATTTCCATTTTATCGTCAACTTTCACCTGAACGGTAACGCCGAATTCCTGCCCTAAAATGATGGCGGTTTCCGCGTCGATCTCCTGATTGACCGTGGCTAAAAAACCAAGGCCCATTAAAGCTTTGATCAGTTCGGCGGCGGTCTTGCTCATGGCTTTGGCCAATTCGGAAATAATCACCGTTTCCCCGATCATGACGGTTTTCGGCACCACCGGCGGCATCTCTTCTTTATGGGTACGCTTCTTTATATTCTGCTTCTGATTTCTCCGGTGGGGATTCACATCAAAGCTGCTGCGTTCAAAATCCCTTTTGCGGGAATCATACGGCGTTTTCTTTTTCTGATCAAAACGGCGGGTATCCTTCTTTTCCTGGGGTTTTATGGTTTCAGCGGGCTTCGGAGCATTGAAAGGGCGGTCGTGGCCCGGACCGTTTTGCGGGCGATTGCTCTTAAACTGCCCATCCTTATTTTGCACACGGT